>CALBWK010000001.1 GCA_937969415.1 uncultured Saprospiraceae bacterium
ATAGCTTCGTAGTACTCTTTATTGCATTCTATATAGGAGCAGAGTGGAGTGCCGTAATGGTAGCGGCGATAGGAACGGTAAATTATTTCTACAAGTTTATTATGGCTATTATCTTAACTCCTGTTATATATTTGGCCCACAGATTAATAGATGGCTATCTCGGTGAAGAGTTGTCCAATCAAATAAAAATCAAAGCGACCCAGTAAGATGCGAGGATTAACAGACACAGTTTTAATGATACGGCCAAAGCAATTTGGCCCCAATGAGCAGACCCTACAAGATAATGCCTTTCAGAATCGAGCAAAAGATGGCGAAAAATCGTCAATAGCGGAGACAGCGATAGAAGAATTTGACAGGATGGTAGAGGAGCTGAAGCGACACGACATAGAAGTAATGGTTATTGAAGACAAACAAGATCCCTATACACCAGATGCCATTTTCCCTAACAATTGGTTCTCAACGCATGGTACGAGTATAGCGACTTACCCTATGATGGCAGAGTCAAGAAGAGCAGAAAGAAGAGAAGACTTAATTAATCTACTGGTCAAACAAAGAGGTTACAAGAAGCGATATGGTTTTGAGTATCATGAAGAAGAAGACTTATTTCTAGAAGGTACCGGTAGTATGGTCTTAGATAGAGATAATAAAATTGCTTATGCCTGTCTTAGCCAGAGAACCAGTATCAAAGTCTTAGAGAAATTCTCCGTACTCTATGGCTATCACAAAGTTGTGTTCTCGGCCTATGATGAAGAGGGTGGTGCTATCTATCATACCAATGTCTTGATGACCGTAGGAGATGCGTATATTATCATCTGCCTAGATTCTATTAAGTCTGAGGAAGAAAAATCAGAAGTGGTTAAAACTATCCAGAATAGTGGTAAAGAAATTATAGAATTAAGCTACGATCAGATGAATGCTTTTGCAGGAAATATGTTGCAAGTCAAGTCTAAGCTTGGTGAAAAATTTCTTATTCTTTCTAAAACGGCATATGATTCTCTAGATACTGGTCAAATTGACAAATTATCTAGTTACAACAAGCTCATCAAAGCAGATATTCCAACTATAGAAAAATATGGAGGAGGTAGCGTCAGATGTATGATTGCAGAGATATTCTAGTCGATCTGAAATCCACAAATAAGTGAATATTATGTTAATAATATATATATGGTTTTACCATATATAGAGGTAGTTTTGTGCTTTGAAAGACAATTTACTTTTTAATTAACCAAGCTTATTTCTGATGAAAAAACTACTGCTCTTATTAGTAAGCGTTGTTTCTATGACCACGTTATTTGGTCAGGGATCAACAACGGGTTCCTTGTCGGGTCAAATTACTGACCAAAATGGTGAGCCTCTTATCGGGTCAACTGTCTCAGCTGTGCACCTTCCTACTGGAACATTTTACGGTGCGGGTACTGACTTGAATGGAAATTACAGAATAGACAACATGAAAATCGGCGGTCCTTATAGGATTAACGCGACTTACATTGGACAAAACGATGTTACTCTTGAAAACGTGTATGTCAAATTGGGTCAGATAAGTAAACAAGATTTAATTCTGGTTGAAAATGCAACTCAACTTGAAGAGATAGTTGTAACGGCAACAGCAGGCTCTAATGGAGAAAATAGTGGAACGTCAACTAACATTAGTACAGAGCAAATCGAATTGATGCCTACACTCAACAGAAGTCTGAGTGATTACACTAGATTGACACCACAGAGTAGATCTACTTTCGGCGGTGGGACTTCGTTAGGTGGTCAGAACAATAGGTACAATGCCATCTATGTTGATGGTGCGGTAAATAATGATGTATTTGGATTAACTGATAATGGTCAGAACGGTGGAGGTTCTGGTATCTCTCCTTTCAGTATTGATGCCATTGATCAAATACAAGTTGTCCTTTCTCCATATGATGTAACCTTCGGTGGATTTGCAGGTGGTGGTATCAGTGCCGTAACCAAATCAGGTACGAACTGCCTTACAGGAACTGCATATTATTTCAACCAGAATGAAGGATTAGCTGGAAAAACAAATGGCTTGCTTTTGGATAGAATTGGTTCTGATGAAGGAACAAGACTTGACGAATTTAACAATACAACCTATGGTCTTTCATTAGGCGGACCTATTGTAAAAGACAAAGTGTTTTTCTTTGTTAATGCTGAGATTCAAGATGATCAGACACCTCAACCATTTGCAGGTGAGTATGATGGAGACACTTCCCTTGAAGAAATAGAACAACTTGGAAGTTTCCTTAGAGATACATATGGATATGAACCAGGTGATTTTGGCAACAGAGTAAGCTCTGTAGAAAGTACAAAGTTATTTGCAAAAGTAGATTTTAATCTCAATGAGGATCACAAGCTAACCTTGAGACATAATTATGTAGACGCTAGTAATTTAGATTTAAATGGGTCATCGAATACCAGAATTAACTTCGCTAACAATGGAGTTCTAAGACCAAATACAACAAACAGTACTGCACTAGAACTTAACTCAAGTATCGGTAATAATATGTCCAACAATCTAATAGTAGGATATACTACTGTTGTTGACGATAGAGATCCATTGGGTCAAAATTTCCCTAGTGTATTCATAAGAGACGGTGACGGAGCCATTTCATTTGGTGGAGAAGCCTTCTCACCTGCCAATTTCCTAGAGCAGAAAACCTTGACAATAACAGATAATTTCAAAATTTACAAAGGCGATCACACTTTTACAATTGGTACACATAATGAGTTCATTAGTATAGATAACTTATTTATCAGACAGAATTTTGGATCTTATTTTTATCTCAGCTTAGATAATTTCTACAATGATAACGTTACTGGATATGACAGATCATTCTCATTGGTAGATGATATTACTGGAGATGCATCAGGAGCAAGAGCAGAATTCAATGCTGCACAGTTTGGACTCTATATTCAAGATGAGTGGGCAGCTAATAATAAGCTTACGCTTACAGGTGGATTAAGAGTTGACTTACCAGTATTACAGACAGATCCACGTATCGCAGCTGATTTTAATTCAACTACCTTAGTTGCTATTTCAGAACAATATGATTTACAAGGTGCAAGAGGTGGACAGGCACCGTCAGCACAATTAATGTTTTCACCTAGACTAGGATTTAGCTATGATGCTAACATCAATACAAAAGTAAGAGGTGGCTTAGGAATATTTACAAGTAGAATTCCTTTTGTATGGCCAGGAGGTATGTACACTAATAATGGATTTACAATTGGTGGTATTGATGAAGATGATATCGATAACCTATCATTTAGTGCAGATCCACTGAATCAACCTGCAAGTACAAACGCTGCTTTAGGACAGATTGATTTATTTTCAGAAGATTTCAGATATCCACAAGTTTTCAGAGCTAGCTTAGCTTTGGATCAAGAATTTGGAAACGGATGGTCAGCTTCATTAGAAGGTATGTATACCAAGACTTTGAATAATGTATTTTATCAAAATGTAAATTCAGACTCTACAGTTGATTTTAACTGGACAAATGGTGCTGATGACAGACCAATTTTCACCAGAACGGATATTGACGATACTTACAATGGTATATATCTAGCATCTAATACAAATGAAGGCTATGCATATAATGTCACAGGTTCATTAAGCAAAAGTTTTGACGCAGGTTTAAACTTGTTTGCAGCATATACTTTTGGTGATGCAGAAGCCATCTTTGAAGGAACTTCTTCTCAAAATTCATCTCAGTGGAGGGGTGCCTTTACGACTGATGGTCGTAACAATGCCATTTTAGGAAGATCAGATTTTGCTATCGGAACGAGAGTAGTCGGATCAGCAGGATATACAATTGACTGGACTAAAGATGGAAACTTCAATACCAACATATCGTTGTTCTATAATGGACAATCAGGTAACTGGTATTCTTATGTTTACAACCAACGTAACGTCGCAAACGAGACGGGTAGTAACAACAGAGAGAGATCATTGATTTATGTTCCAGAAACAAGCAATGATATCGTCCTTGTAGATAATGGAGATATGACAGCAGAAGAGCAATGGACCTTGCTTGATAGGTTTATTGAAGAAGATGATTACTTGTCAACGCGAAGAGGACAATATGCAGAAAAGAATGGAAGTAGAACTCCATTTACTCACCAATTTGATCTCAGAATTGCACAAGACTTGGGTGTCAATATCGGCGGTAGAGGCAACAAACTTCAGTTATCATTTGACATATTCAATGTAGGTAATTTGATAAATAATGAGTGGGGTACAGTCTACTTTAATCCATTTGCATATCGTTTGATTGATTTTGAAGGCTATCAAGCAGATGGTACTACCCCTACATTCTCATTCAGTGAAGAAGAGCTCGGTAATGAAAGATTCGGTATAGCTGATAGAGCCAGTAGATGGAGAGGAAGAATTGGTTTGAGGTATATTTTTGGTGGTGAGAATGACTGCCTGCCTTCAAATGGATTCACAAATGCCGGAAATGGTGATAACGCTTCTGCCTCATCAAACAAGAAACTAGACTCTGACGGAGATGGTGTAAAAGATCACAAAGATCTCTGCCCAGATGTACCAGGAGAGAAAAAGTATAAGGGTTGTCCTATGGAGTATAACGCTTATATGGCAAAGCTCAAGGCAGATAAAGAAGCAAAGATGGCAGCAGATGAAGCTGCTAGAGTAAAAGCGGAAGCAGAAGCTATGGCTAGAAAGGAAGCTGAAGCAGCTAAAATGAAAGCAGAAGCAGAAGCTAGAGCGGCAGCTAAGATGAAAGCCGAAGCAGATGCAAAGAAGGTTGCAGAAGCTGAAGCTGCAAAAATGAAAGCTGCTGAAGAGGTAAAAATGAAAGCAGAAGCAGCAAGAACTGCGGAAATCAATAGCTCATTTAATGCTGCATTAAGAGGTATCGTTTTTAATTCTGGCAAGTCTACTTTTAAGCAAGAATCATATACTGTAATGGATAATGTTATTGCAGTTATGCAGAAGTACTCAGATCTTAATGTATCTATAGAAGGACATACAGATTCTCAGGGTGGAGAATCAGCAAATTCTGCACTCTCTGCATCTAGAGCTAATGCAGTAAAAGATTATCTCGTATCAAAAGGAGTATCGGCAACGAGACTATCTACGAGAGGATTTGGAGAGTACAGACCTGTAGGTGATAATAATACAGCGGCTGGAAGAGCACTCAACAGAAGAGTAGAATTCGTTATCAAGAAATAATTCTAAATTCTAAAAGTAATAAAGGGCTGAGCGCAAGTAATTGGGTTCAGCCTTTTTCTATTATATTAGCACAAAACATATATCAATGAAGCAGCTTTTTACAACAGTAATACTTTTAGTCCTTGTAGGCAGTCTATTGAGTCAGACACAATTATCTATCACTGAGGCAAGGAGTAGTGATGCAAATGGCATATTAACAAATCTGGGCACACAGGTTGTAATAGAAGGAAAAGCAATAGGCACAAATTATAATCCAGCAGGGCAGACTTTTGCCATCTATAGTGCTCAAGAAAGTCTAGGAATCTCAGTATACTCAGAGAGTGATCCTCTTGGGTACACATTCAATGCTAATGATAACTTGAGAATAACTGGTACTCTAGACCAGTTTAGAGGACTAGCTCAAATTGCTGCCACAAGTATAGAGGTTATACAAAATGACGGTACAGCAATAGAGCCACGTGAAACTACCGTCTTGGATGAGAATACAGAATCTGCTTTGGTCACATTCAGAAATGCTACAGTGGTTGATCCTGCGAATTGGAGGACAGATGACTTAGGGTCAGGATTCAATCTACAGATGACTAATGGGACTCAGACAATTACTGTAAGAATAGATAGCGATACCGATATTGCAGGAATGGCAGCACCCACAGGCACTTTTGATATTACTGGACTCGGTGGTCAGTTTGATCCTCAAGAACCTTTGGATGAAGGCTATCAATTATTACCTAGAAGCATCACAGATATCAATCCCTACAACACTGATGGTGGAGGAGGTGGAGGTGACCCTATGTACAGAGTCCTTACTATGCCAGAAGTTAGAATGAATGACGCCAATGGTATTCCATCACTTAATGATGAGCTAGTGGAAGTAACCGCCACTGTTTATGGTGTCAATCGAAGAGATGGTGGATTGCAGTTTACAATTATTGATGACAATAATGTTGGGGTGGGTATCTTTAATTTTGATAACGATTTTGGCTACAGCGTTGAGGAAGGTGATATGATTACTGTTCAAGGTACACTAGGACATTTTAATGGCTTAACTCAAATCACACCAGATACCATTATGATGCTCTCTTCTGGTAATACCTTAGTCAATCCAAGACCAGTGACTGAGCTTGATGAGACTACAGAATCTTCATTGATTTTCATAGAACCTGTAGATGTAGAAGACGCATCACAGTGGGCTGGTAATGGAGGAAATTTCAATGTTAATTTCATCAGCTCAACTGGAGCAATAACGGCTGTGCGAATTGAAGATCAGACAGATATAAGTAATACAAGTTATCCTGGCACGATAGGAACTGTGTACCAAGGGATAGGAGGTCAGTTTGACAATAACGATCCTAGAGATGAAGGCTACCAATTGCTACCTCGTGATCTTGAGGATATAATTTTTGTCTTGAATACAGAAGATCAATATCAAGGAGAAGTTAGTATCTATCCTAATCCAAGTGAATCAGACATAACTATTGATTCTGATGATGCTGTATTGGCAGCAACAGTCTATGACTGGCAGGGTAGAAGATTGGTGTCAACTTTAGATAAGCAAACAATAGATGTTTCTGCTTTGGCCTCTGGCATCTATGTACTATTAATAGAATTCGAAGAAGGTGTTCGTATTGAAAAGATCACAGTAAAGTAAAGCTAAAGGGGATGAATGCAATTGTGTTTATCCCCTTCTTCAATAACTTCTATCTATGAAAATTAGCTTCCAACTTAGCTTTATCCTAGCGCTCAGTTTCCTCGTCTTTGCGTGCAATGACGATGTAGAACTCGCCCCGATTCCAATATTAGATATTAAGGTAGAATTACTTCCACCTATAGATAATTGTGGAGAGAACTTGATTGGCTTTACAAGACACGAAGTTGAATTCTACATTGATTATTCAAATTACTTTCAAATTCAGCCAGCGACCTTTGAAACAGTTACTGAGCAATATGTAGTACAAGAGGCAGGTACGACAAATTCAATGTATGCATTGGATTCTTTTTTGGTCTGCAAGAAAGATTCTTTCTTATCATACCGGCTTACTAGTAATGAAGATACCATAAGTATCATCTCCAACTTTTGTGAGCTTGATACTCTTCTAATTCCTTGTGCAGACGCCGACCTAGAACTTGATTCTGTTCTCTTTCCCAAACAAGAGATATACCTTACCTATGAAAAGCTGTTAGAATATGTGCCAGGGGGAGATACGATAGAAGTTCAGTTGGATACAAGGACCTCACAGAGATTGGCCAGTCAGCCGATGATTATGGAAGTCGATTCATTTCAAAGAATAATAGCTTCAGAATTTATAGTACCGGACACTACTAATATTGAGATGTACCTTGATAGCATCACAACAGTACACTTTGACGAAGGATGTCTTACAGCAAAGAGTTATAGGATTATAGAATAGCTAAATTATAGGTGAATAGGGAAGAGTTAGTTCTACAATCATATGAAAACAACACTTATAGAATTTTACCGCCTATCTCAAGTAAGCAGATAACTGGCCTGTTTTGCTAATGGACACATTGATATTTTCTTTTAGTGTGGTTGCTAATGAAAGTCCAACGTAATCAACTTGGATAGGAAATCTTTTATGTTTTCTATCTACTAAGACAGCCGCCTCTACCTTCTTTGGCAGATACTCCAGTATGGGCTTGATCGCATAGAAGAGTGTCCTGCCGGTATTGGCGACATCATCTACTATTATGATATTCTTTCCATTTAGGGAATTCTTGAGGTCCAGTGATACTTCAGAGGAGGTTGGCTCAGCTGCATTGATAGAGACGCGTCCTAGTATAGATTCCTTACCACTGACTGCATCGTATCTCTGCATCAACATCTCTGCAAAGGAATAACCGCTGTTGTTGATACCGAGAAAGTACAATTGTTTGACCTTGTGATTTTCCTCTAAAATCTGGAACGCTAGACGTTGGACTTTATGGTCTATCTGGTTATGGTTAAGTATTTTCATAGTACAGCTTGTAACAGTCACATTTTAATAGTGGAGTGCTAAAGGTATTTAGTAATATTGATATACCAAAAATCGCTAAACGATATAAGATGCGTAGAGACCTTATTGCCCTTCCAGATTCCTCTAAAGTGTGGATATATCAGTGTAAAGAACCCGTTAGTTACGAGGTAGGAGAGCAAATCCGCCAAGACCTCTATGATTTTAGTATGCAATGGAGTTCACACGGCGTTGAATTAGAATGCTATGGCAATCTTTTTCACTATCAGTTTGTGGTATTGGTGGCTGATCCATCTAACCTCCCAAGTGGCTGCTCAGTTGATTCTAGTGTTCACCTTGTGCAAGAATTGGGGCAGAAATATGACAGAGACTTTATGGATAGGATGACCTATGCGTATATGGAAAATGATCGGGTTAAGACGATTTCGCATCAAGATTTTCCATCAGCCTATAAAACTGGCCAAATCAACGAAGAGACATTGATTTTTAACAATCTGGTAGATAATAAAGCGACTTTTCTTGAAGAATGGATTGTTCCCCTAAAGGAGAGCTGGCATCGAAAATTCATCTAAGTTAGTCTAGTAATCGTAGCTATTTATCATATATCCAGTAGTCAGGGAATCTACTGTCTCACTTTATCGTTACGGTATTATGTTTAAAATATTTGACAAGATAAAAGACGTCCTTGGGATAGAAGGGCTTAGGGTCGAGATCTTAACAGAAGACCAAATTTCAAAGGGCAAGGACGCCATAGAAGGCCAATTACTCTTTCATACCAAGTCTGATAAAGTCATCAAAACCATAACGCTTAGTCTCATTGAGAAGTATAAAAGAGGTCGTAGAGATGAGCAGATGATTGATGAATATATGCTAAGCACTCTGACCTTAGATGTCAATGTGAAAGTTACAGAGGATGAACCAGCAAAGCTTGATTTTAGTCTGCCTCTCAATTTACTTCAATCAGATATGGACAGAATAGCTAACAAGAATTTCATAGCTAAGAATCTCGTCAAAGTGGCTAAGAAACTCAAACAAGTACAGTCTGATTACAGGGTAGAAGCCGTTGTAGAAGTCGAAGGCAGCCCGTTAAATACGATCAGTAAGAGACCTATCACCTTCAAAAAATAGCGCTAGTTTTTCTTCTTGCTTTCGATCATCTCTAAAATCTCTTGATCGGTCTTGCCTAGATTTTCAATAAGGAACTCTACATCGTCAGCTAGATCATGCTTTGGGTACTTACTTAGAAAGTCATTATAAATCTGCTTTGCCATCTCATCGTCTTTCAGGTTATTCTCTATGATAAAGCCTTTTAGAAACAGTGACGTCGGTGCCTTTTCATAATTTGGGTACTTCTCCAATATCCAATCATAAATAGACAATGACTTCGGAAAAGTCCTTATGGACTTAGCCACTTCAGCAGCTTTAAAAAGATTATCTGGTGTATTTTCTGTGTTACTGGGGTAAGCCAAGCCATATGCCTCGCATGCATTGACGTATTTCATAGCAGCTGTTCTGTTTATACCTGTATTATCTACATCTTCGAAAAGCGCCTCACCCAATGAAGTAATGTAAGCATCAGAGGAGGTAAACTTCTCTGTTATCTCAGATTTGACCTTATCGATACCCTCCCAATTAGGGCTATTATCTAACAAGGAATTAAAGAGTATGTTGGCAGCAGCTTCCTTTCTCCCATTTTTCATCAATTGACCCAATTCGAAGACTTGACTGGGATTTGGTATGGAGTTGCTTTCCTTTAATATAGAGAACAAGAAACCAGAAGCCCGAGCATTAATACCTTGAGCTTTGGCAACATCATATCCTTTTTGCAGCAATCCTATGCGCTCAGAGCCTGTAACTGAGGATGACTTAAGCTTTTCTACTATACTGATAATCAATGCGTTACCATTACTTGGGTTGGCATCTTTTTTATAATTCGCTTCTAATTGGGCCATTGTTAACACTGCAGGTGCTTGTGTATTGGTGGCTGTTTGTGTACTTGGTGCATCAGACTTACAAGCCGATAAGCCTAGAATCAGAAAAATTAACGAAGTGAATCGAAGAAAAGTCATAGGTGGATTTATTGTATTAGGAACAAATATAATATAATGAATAAACGCATTTGCTAAACAAAAGAAGAAATCAAAGCATTTAGACTAGTTAACAAAGAGGTATGGATATATTTTGGCACAGAAGAGATCTCAGGATTGAAGATAATGCTGGGCTTTATTATGCGCTCAGAGAGAGTAAGACTTTACAACCTATCTTCATCTTTGACAAACATATACTTGATAAACTTGAGAACAAGGAAGATGCTCGTGTAGATTTCATCCATTCTCAAATAAATTTACTCAAAGACGCATATACAACATCAGGCGGAGATCTAAAAGTCTATTATGGTTTCCCTGAGAAAATCATTCCTCAGCTAATCAAGAAATTTTCACCTAAGACAATCTACACCAATAGAGATTATGAATCTTATGCTCAAGAAAGAGATGGAAACATAAAAACTATTTGCGAAAAGAAATCTATAGAATTTAAAACTTACAAAGATCACGTCATATTTGAGCACGATGAAGTCCTCAAAAAAGATGGCTTGCCTTACACAGTATTTACACCATATAAGAGAAGATGGTTAGAGAAGCTAGAAACTAAGTCAACTAAGGGGCTATCATACTACTTCAAATCATATCCAAATAAAAAATACCTCGGTAACTTATACCAATCAGAAAAAGAGCCTCTAATTACGCTTAAGAAGATGGGGTTTTCTTCATCAAGAATTCCAATTCCTGGCAAAACAGTAACTCAAGGACTTATAAAAAAGTATGAAGAGCAACGAAATTTTCCAGCCGTAGATGGTACTTCTAAGCTTGGTATACACTTGCGGTTTGGTACCATAAGTATAAGAGAGAAAGCCAGGAAGGCGCAAGGACTTTCTGATACATTTCTTTCGGAGTTGGTATGGAGAGATTTCTACAGCCAGATTCTGGCCAACTTTCCTAAGGTAGAGAGCTCAGCTTTTAGAGATAAGTACGAGAAAATTCCGTGGAGAAATAATGAAAGAGAATTTGAGGCTTGGTGTGAAGGCAAGACGGGTTATCCTATCGTGGATGCGGGTATGCGAGAACTGAATACTACTGGCCATATGCATAATCGTGTAAGAATGGTCGTTGCCAGTTTTCTGACCAAGCACTTGCTCATCGATTGGCGATGGGGAGAAGCATACTTTGCGCAAAAATTATTGGACTTTGATCTGGCGAGCAATAATGGAGGATGGCAGTGGGCAGCTGGCTGTGGGACGGATGCGGCGCCATACTTTAGAATCTTTAATCCAACCTCTCAGCAAAAAAAGTTTGATAAAGACCTTCAATACATAAAAAAATGGGTACCTGAACTAGAGTCAGAAAAGTATCCAGAACCTATTGTTGATCATAAAGAAGCAAGGGAGCGCTGCCTCAAGACATATAAGGAAGCCTTAAATCAAGCCTTGTAGGCTTCCACTTTATTAAGGAGCCAGGCCTTGTTATACATAGGGTTTGTTTCTATGATTTTGTCCATAAAAGCTTCGTAATCTTTTTCTTTAAACTGGATAAAGCGTCTGAGGTATTTGCAGAAATTCAAATATGCATTTTTCTTAAAATTCTCAAGTTTTTTTTCTCTTTGCAAAAATTTCAAGAAAGCGTCCACTGTCGATTCTAAAGGATCGAAGTCGCCATTTTCAAAATATGTCGCCATGAGCAACATTCTTGATTCTACGGCGTAAAATACATCATCATAATTCACTTTGCTTAGAAATGAAATGACTTCATCATAATTTTTCTTGTAAAAGTTTAATCTTGCACTACTAAAGTACACCGCATTTTCTCTATGTTTTTGCTCAAGTAGAGGTGCCCTAAGCTGTATGAATTTTTCTACCTCTGGATAGGAACTAGAACGCAAACCAGCTAAAACATAATTTCGAAATGTTGTGGGTGATAGTGTTCCATTTTCCAACATAATTTCGGAGTCTATTCCCCAGTCATAAAGATTTAGTAGATCTTCATACAATACAGAAGATCCCTTGTTACTCTCCTTAATACAATAAGTAAGGAGTACGTCTAATATTTCTCTTCTCTCTGATGCAGGGAATACATCTATTTGCTCTTCAGCCATTTGACGTAGTAATTTGAAATCTGACTTAGAACCTGCATCAGACATTAACAGATACATTAAATGATATATTTTAACTGCAGGTAATTCACTTAACCTCAAATCCTTTAACATTGTGAGGGCAGTACTTATCTCTACTTCAATATTGGATTTATAAATTTTACGCCAAGACAAAACATCAGTCGCATGTCTTAGTTTTTCGATAACATAAAACGCGTCTAAATTTTCTGATAAATCTTTATAGGTAATTGAATCAATAGTTTTTTTTATTTCAGCCTTCTTTTCATAATTGGTTTTTAGATTGTAAATAGATTTATTATAAAAGTACTTTTGTAAATAATAGTCAGCAGATTGATCCATCGATCTCTCCATAATTTTTGCTGACTTGCTTATATGTTTCTCAGCTAGACCTATTAGTTTATTTTCTTTAATTGAGGTCAATAAGAGATTCGACTTTAATAGTCTATTTTTTGCCAATTCCTCATTGATTAAGAATTGCTCGTACCTATCAAGAACATCATTGCAAAGCTTTCGAAACTTTAAATCATCAAATTGACCCTTTATCTTTTCAATATGCCCCTCCCAAAACTCCTGTTTGGAGGGTGGTTGTGTCCCTGTTTTAATAGAGTCAATCAAGACATCTGCTAGGGCTACTATTGACGTATTTTTATTGAAATATGGTGACGAAATAAATTTTTCGAACCTATTTAATTGAGGTCTGGTGGCCTTTATAAGCAATTGATATATTCGAATTCCTTCCAAATCAAATTCATATTATTTAAATACGTAATACGTATTTATCTGATTTATAGTGATTTATGTAGTAGAATAAAAATTAATGCAAAGCTTTAACTAGCAGCGTTTTTTGTGCCAAATACGTTAGGTAGAAAGCGTTGATAATCAACAATATATGTTAAATTAATTATTGTCCAAAAAAGCTTCATTTTAAGAGGTTTACAAGGTATATTTGATGTAACTAAAACTTTATTAGGCTTAGATGCGATTAATCATTGTCACTATTTTACTAGTTTTTTCATTTTCACTAAGTGCTCAACTTAATGATGAGAAGATATATGTAGATACTAAAGCTGGCATCTGGGAATCAGTTTATTTCAATTCTAGCCAATTGCCTAAGGTTCTAGATTTCGATAGTCTGGCTATTGATTCGATAGATTTTGACGCAACATCGCCTGGTTCGAGTCTATTTGTACTGAATTATAAAACCAAGCCCGCTGTTTATGGAGATTCAAAAATAATCATAGAATACTACGACCAGGGTAGTAATTTAGGTTTGCCCAATATTCGATTTAGTACTCTGTACAGTCTTGCAAAGACAAGTAAAGTTGAAGCTGCAAATGATTATATAATTGATAATTCAGGTTCAGGCTCATTTTTACCCTTAGCAAATGATAGTTCATCTGATGGTCCTCTTGATCTTGTAAGAATAGGTTATGCAGATGGATGTACTGCAAGTATAGTTAATGATATCATAGATTATGTCCTGTTAGATGACCGGGCTGAGATCTTGTACTTCATAGAAGATAGCCTGGGAAATATAAATTCCGCAAAAGCTTATATATACCAAGAAGATATAACTGCTCAGCTTAATATTGATGCTTTTACAGACAACAAAGGCGTTGCAACATTGCATTTGCCATCTGATCAATTTAGCTTACAAAGCCAGCCACAGAACGGTACAGTAGATCATGTTGAAGGTAATATTTGGTCATTTACACCAATATCAACGTTTGCAGGTATTGAAGAAATTCATTTTACAAGTCCATCAGGAGGCTTGGTGATTTTTAACATAGAAGTGCTTGACAAGAATCTGAATGGCTCTTTCGTAATTGACGATAGAGTATACGTCCCAACTGATGGCTCTATAACTTTTGATGTATTAGCCAATGATTTAAAATCTGATTTAAGTGTCGTTTACCATTCTCCAGAATTGACTTCACTATCAAATGGAGTGTATAGTTATGATCCTCCTGCTGGATTCACTGGTGATAAGGTATTTGAGTATAAGGTATTGTCTGGTACTGTTGTCTACACTGGCTCTATTACAGTGCTAGTTGATGATTATGCTCCAATTAATGAGGAGGCCTACAGCTTTGACATAGTTCAGGATCAGGTCTTGAGTATCAAGCATAATACCCCTATTTATGGGTTCGATTTGAATGTTTCCGTTGCTCCTACTAACGGTTCTATTCAAATAATTGATGCTAATGGAAGCGTTGCCACGACTTGTGATACACTAACCGAAGAGCATTTAATTGTATATACACCTAATCCTGGATATTCAGGTACTGATGAATTTGATATCGAGTATTGTTCAGCAGCAGGTGCCTGTGGCGAAATAGTAAAGGTCGATGTTTCTGTAGCATCTTCAGGTAATAGTGCTTGTCTGTGTTTAGAAGATTGCGTTTACAAAGGAGATCACAATGATGATGGTTTAGTCAATATCAAAGATATATTGGACTTGGGTTTAAATATTGGAGCAGGTGGTAATATGCGAACAAATGACTTCAACGAGGTCTGGACTGGCCAATATTCTGATGATTGGGGCTTCTCACAACTAAATTCGACAATCGACCTTAAATGTGGAGATTCAGATGGAAATGGTTTTATTGATGCTGAAGACCTATCAGACATAGAAACTTACTACGGTAGAATGAGTGAATTGCAGACAACAATAGAATCTGTAATCTCTGAAGTGCCCATTTACTTCATCCCTCAATCTACGGATATTGATTCTGGAGAATATGTCTACATTGATATTGTAGTAGGTGATGCCAATTTCCCTGCGCTTGATATGCAAGGTCTAGCATTTAGTTTCAATATTGATGCTGAAGTAATGGACTCATCCACAGTAGAATTTATTCAGGCAGATAATTCGTGGTTAGCCAAAGACAGTAGAACCTTTGATTTTGAGATAGTGCCTGTAGATGGTAGAGTAGATATTGCCATTGCGAGGGCAGGTAGAGGATCTGCTGATGGAATAGGTATCGTCGGTACACTTTCCTTTATTGTAGAAGATGAGCTAGGTGGTTTCAGAGATTTCGATTATGTGAATTCAATTCCAGTTTCTCTTACCAATATTATTTCTACAGACTATTATGGTAATTATGTATCTCATCCTAACTATGAATCTATAGTAGAAGTCATAGATAACAATGAGAATGCTCAGGATGATTCAGGAACTATACTTACAGCAACTGTATATCCTAACCCAGTTTATCAAGATCTGAACATCAGTTCTAACGGTCTTATAGACAAAGTGGAAATTATGGACGTGACAGGTCGATTGTTATCTACACACAACACGAATCCTCACTTTGAACAAGCAATAAAAATTGCTAACCTAATAGAAGGCATATACTTCGTAAGAGTCCATAGTAGTGAAAAGACTGTGACTCAGAAAATCTTCAAGACTCAATAAGATTTACACAACCACTTCTGGTAACTAAAGGCTTAAGATAGTTTCGACTCTATAAAGTAAAAAAAAGAGTACAGAGTAACTAGTGATACTAGAATTTTAGAAAGAAGAAACTAGTGTATTCTAGTTTTACAACTTATTCTTCTCTACAATAGACAGAACATCTTCCTTATAATTCTTCCCTATAGGAATGTGCTTGGCTTTGTTATCCTCAGTCAATTCAATAGCATTTCCGACTACGGCATTGATCCTTGGAATACTGACTATATATGATCTATGTACGCGTTGAAAGAGATTGCTCGGTAGCTTAGCTTGAAGGCTCTTCATCGTTTGTAAGGCTATAACACGACCCACCTCCTTTTTGATGATAACATAGTCCTTAAGACCTTCTATATAGAGTATCTCCGAAAATTTTACTTTGACTAGCTTTTTGTCAGCTTTTACGAAAAAGAAATCATCGCTACTAGCAGCACCACTTGTCAGATTTGCGTCGGTAGATTCCTTAACCTTGTTGACTGCCTTAAGAAAACGATCAAAGGCGATGGGCTTCAAAAGATAATCTGTCGCATTTAATTCAAATCCCTCTACAGCGTGCTCAGCATAAGCGGTCGTGAAGACAACTTTGGGCGGATTAGAAAGCGATTTGACCAATTCTAGCCCAGTCATCTGAGGCATATTGATGTCCAAAAAAACCAAATCTACCTCGCCTTTCTGAATCAAATCGTTAGCATCTATGGCATTGTCACATTTTCCTATCAACTCAAGATCAGGCAGTTTACTGATATAATTTTCAAGAATATCCAGAGCTAATGGCTCATCATCTACAATTAATGTTCGTATCATATCTCTAAGTAAATTGAATGTTTAATAATACTTTATAAGAATTTGGTCTATCTACAATATCCAGATTATGTCTATCTGGGTAGAGTAATTTCAAGCGTCTTTTTACATTTTCAAGTCCAATACCACCAGACTTTTTGGGCTTTTTGATATGCGTCGGTAGAGTTGGCGGTTTAGAGTTCTCAATATCTAACTGAACTGAGGCTTCATTGAGTTTCATCTTAATATTGACAAATCCACGCTTGATTTGTGCATCAAGCCCATGCTTAAAACTGTTTTCCAAAAAAGGGATAAACATAAGTGGCGCAATTTTTTGCCCGGTAGCAGCTCCTTCGACATCAAAGTTGATTTGAAAATCTGAACTCTGTCTCAGCTTTTCTAGCTCTATATAATTGATAACATAATTGATCTCACTCTCAAGCGCCACTACTTTTTCGTTGCTGTCGTATAGCATATAGCGCATCATTTCAGAAAGACGTAAAACTATCTCAGGAGCTAAATCCGACTTTTTTAGGGTAAGCGCATATAGATTATTGAGTGTATTGAAGAAGAAATGCGGATTTATCTGTGATTTTAGAAACTTAAGCTCAGATTGGAGATTTTGACTTTCTAACTCTCTTTTTTCTCCTTGTAATTGATACCAGTCAGAGGTTACCTTCCAGCCTGTAGATGTCAAGCCAACTAATAAACATCTCAAGAAAATAGAGGTTCTGTTGTCAATAATTTGGGTACTAAAAGCATCATTGCTACTGTACAAAATCAAATAGCATAGCATTAGGATTGGGGTTACAATCAAAACCAACATGATCAGCATCAGAAGGTAGGCTATAAGATTTTCCTTCTGTAAGTAACGCGGTATAAGGAAGAGGACATTAGTGTAGACAATGAGTATAAAAAAAGAGACATCTACAAGCTTATCTACCAATACAAACCAAGTAGGGTAAGTACCTCTTTCGATAAGTACCATAAAGAAGTAAAACATCACCCAAAAGCTGAAGTGGAAGAAACCTTTAGTTTGCAGTACATCTTCTTTGATATTCTTGAAGTCTATCCAATTCACTTAGGTAAAGTAGAAGGATATGTCCATAATATCAAATTCAATAGACAAATGATCAATTCCATTGGATTAGAATAGACTGACTTGCTTGACTATATATTGAGCAGTCTGCTGTACTTATTCCTCTATAAGCCGTTTATTTGTGTGCTAATCTAGAAGTTAATGAGCTATTCCAAGAAAGAGAGCTACGACAAGGCAACAACTGATCAAATCCAGAAGAATTATAAGGAGATCATTGAGTCTGTAGGGGAGGATGTACAACGAGAAGGGTTGCTAAAAACGCCTGAAAGAGCAGCGAAAGCGATGCAGTTCCTAACTCAAGGCTATACTCAAGATCCCGAAAAGATCTTGAAAGCAGCAGTATTTCATGAGGGATACAATAATATGGTACTTGTCAAGGATATTGAGCTTTATTCACTTTGCGAGCATCATATGCTTCCATTCTATGGTAAGGTCCATGTTGCCTACATACCTGATGGGAAAATAGTCGGTTTGAGTAAAATACCACGCGTCGTAGATGTATTTGCAAGAAGACTACAGGTACAAGAAAGATTAACCCATCAAATACTGGAATGTATAGATGGCGCACTTAATCCCTTAGGCGTAGCTGTAATTGTAGAGGCAGCTCATATGTGTATGATGATGCGAGGAGTTGAAAAGCAAAATTCTATGACAACAACGTCGGCTTTTACAGGTGTATTTAAAAATGCAGAAACTAGAAACGAGTTTCTTAAGCTCACTGGCGCCAAGAGCTAAATTGGCACTAGGCTAGACATTTTACAATTACAAACAGTAGTACAATATGGCAATCTTATTATTTCCAGGACAAGGATCTCAGACACCAGGTATGGGAAAAGAGATGTATGATAATAATCCAGAAGCAAAAGTGTGGTTTGACAAGGCGGATGAGATTCTAGGGTTTGGCTTATCAAAAGTAATGTTTGAAGGCACTGACGAAGAGCTTAAACAAACCAGCGTAACACAACCTGCTGTATTTCTAAACTCTTTTGTAAAGTACACATTGAATCAAAATGAAGTGCAACCAAAAGGAGTTGCTGGGCATTCATTAGGAGAATTGACAGCGCTATGTGCTAATGGTACCCTGAGCTTCGAAGATGGCCTCAGACTTGTATCCAAAAGAGCCAATGCTATGCAGCAAGCTTGCAACAATAATGAAGGGACTATGGCTGCTATATTAGGACTAGAAGATGTACAGGTAGAAGAAATTTGTGATGGAATAGAGGACACAGTTGTTGCTGCTAACTACAATTGTCCAGGACAGTTGGTTATATCTGGCTCACTCAATGGTATTAACAAAGCTGTCGATATCGCTAAAGAGAAAGGTGCAAGAAGAGCACTTGTCTTAAACGTTAATGGAGCTTTCCATTCACCTCTAATGGAAGAGGCTAGAGTAGAATTAGAAGAAGCTATAAGCATAACCAAATTCGAAACCCCGCTTATACCTGTCTATCAAAATGTAAATGGCCTCCCTGAAACCGATCCAGAAAAAATAAAGAATAATCTTATTGCTCAACTCACTAGTCCTGTCAAGTGGACACAGAGTATGCAGAATATGGTTGCAGATGGCCATACCGATTTCATAGAGTATGGAGCTAAAGTATTAAGTGGTTTTCTGAGGAGAGTTGACAGAAGTCTAAATGTCAGTCAAGTATAATATTTGTGATGCAACCTAAAGTGGCTCAAGGCAAGATTCTCATTGCACAACCTTTTATGGATGATAGCTTTTTCAAGAGAGCTGTCGTGGGCATAACGGAACACCGAAAAGATGGAACAGTAGGATTTATACTCAACAAACCTGTCAAAGCAGAAATTCAAGAATTGATTCCTGCTATAACATCAGAAGATAGCTATAGTGTTTTCTATGGTGGACCTGTAGCCACGGATACTATACACTATATTCATACTAAAGGAGAAATCTTAGAGGAGAGCACAGAAATTACTAAAGGGCTCTATTGGGGCGGCAACTTCGAAAAACTCATCTTTCTAATGAATTCCGGTGTCATCAGGAGTCAAGAAGTTCGGTTTTATATTGGATATAGTGGCTGGTCTGAAGGGCAATTAGATGGAGAGCTTGAATCAGGTTCTTGGGTAGTTTCTGATTGGTTCGCTAACTACGCATTTAGCTCCAAATCTGAAAAACTGTGGTCAGAAACACTCACGCATAAAGGAAATACATATTCTGTTATAGCACATATTCCTCCTCATAACTCTAAGAACTAAGCAGTGTACGGTATACAGAATATTTCACTTTTATTTGGAGACAGAGTTCTTTTTGATAACATATCCTTTGTTATTTCTCCAGGTGACAAGGTAGCCTTGGTAGGAAAAAATGGTGCAGGAAAAACTACTCTTTTCAAAGTAATCACAAAGGAATTGTCTCCTGAATCTGGTAACATCAGTATACCCAACGAAACAAGAATAGGCTATCTCTCACAGCATCTCGATTTCGAAGACAATAAGACTATCAGAGAAGTTTGTTTAGAATGCTTTGACGAATACTTCAAGACAAAGGAGCGACTTGATAAAATCAATACAAAACTCGAGACAGAAACTGATTCAGATAAACTGACAAAACTCATTGAAGAACTAGATGAATGCCAGACCTACTTTAACAACCAAACGATCCATAATCCATTAGCTGAGACAGCTAAAATACTGAAGGGGTTTGGATTTAAAGAAGAGCAACTCGATCAGCCTATATCTACCTTGTCGGGTGGTTGGAAGATGCGGGTACAAATGTCAAAGTTGCTTCTTTCAAGACCAGATTTATTGCTCTTAGATGAGCCGGACAATCACTTAGATATAGAGGCGCTGATCTGGTTCGAAAAGTATCTACAACAATTTACTGGAGCCATACTCTTTATTTCTCACGACGTAGACTTTATGTCTAATGTGGCTACCAGAATTCTAGAGCTGTCAAATAGGAAAATCGGAGACTACAAAGTCAAGTATAAAAAATATCTAGCTGAAAGTGCTCTGAGAAAAGAGAAGGAACAGCAGGCCTATGTTAACCAGCAAAAAGTCATTAAAGAAAAAGAGCGCACCATTACAAGGTTTATGGCCAAGGCTACTAAAACCAAAATGGCGCAATCTATGAAGAAGCAGCTCGACAAGATGGAGCGCATAGAATTGACTGAAGAGGACTTGACTAAGATCAGTATTCAATTTCCTGTTGTCGGAAAGCCAGGCAAAATAGTAACTACAGTAAAAGACGCCTACAAATCTTATGGTGATAAGAAAGTACTAGAGAATATTTCGCTTACAATCGAACGTGGTCAGAAAGTCGCCTTTGTAGGGCAGAATGGACAAGGTAAATCAACGCTAGTCAAGATGATCAGTGGTAGTCTACCTTATGAAAAAGGCACGGTAGATCTTGGTCACAATGTTATGGTCAGTTATTTTGCTCAAGATCAAGCAGAGGAACTCAATGAAAAACTAACTGCATTAGAAACGATCGAGGACAAAGCAGAACCCGAGTTAAGAACCAAAGGAAGATCCATCCTAGGCGCTTTTGGATTCTCTGGAGAAGAGGCGGAGAAGAAAGTATCAGTACTGAGTGGAGGGGAGAAGTCAAGATTGGCGATGGCCTGTCTCGTTTCTCAGAAATCCAACTTCCTTATACTCGATGAGCCCACCAATCACCTAGATGTCCAAGCCAAGCAAATACTCAAGCAGGCTATTATTGACTATCCGGGCACTCTGATTATCGTCTCTCACGATAGGGAGATACTGAGAGGTACTGTGGAAATGACTTATGAATTTAGAGACAGAAAAGTCATACAGCATCTTGGAGACCTGGATTATGTCTTGGAAAAGAGAAAGATGGACGATGTCAGAGATCTCTCTAAGACAGACAATGCCAAAGGTAAATCAGGAGAAAAGAAACCTAAGAAGTCCGAACTGAGTTATGACGAGCGCAAAAAGATCAACAGAAATATCTCTAGGGTAGAGAAGCGTATGGCAGAAGCAGAGGAAGAAATCAAGACTATACAAGAGAAGCTGATGGACGCTACTTTTTACAATTCACCCGAAGGTACAGAGGCTGTCAAGAAACTTAATCCACTTGAAGAAAAAGTAGAAGCACTAAGCGCTGAGTGGGACGAGTGGGTGAATAAACTAGATGATTAGTCTCTAGTCTATTCCTACTTCATTTTGCCCAACTGATGCACCACCGCCTTCATATCCTTAGGTAAGGCAGACTCATAGCTGAGTCGTTCTCCTGTCGTGGGATGATCAAAACTCAACATTGAAGAGTGCAGAGCAACACGGCTCAATAAAGGTCGCTCTTCTTTCTCTCGATCTCGATTGATTCTTCTCTTGATGTCAGAGAGCATAAAGGGCTTACCATCGCCATACATCGGGTCACAAACTATAGGACAGCGTATAGCTTTCATATGCACTCGTATCTGGTGTTGGCGTCCGGTCAATAATTTTACTTCTAATAAACTATAGCGGTTCCAGGAATCTAAGATGCGATACTTCGTCTGTGTTTCTTTTCCAGCAGCATCTAGAATCATTCCTTTGTTCCGCACACCTGAGGGTGATATCGCCAGATCAATTAATCCGACTTCTTCTAGGGGCTTTCTGTTGACTAAGGTTAGATAGTGTTTGTCTACTGATCTATCCATAAATTGTTGAGACAGGTGCTTGTGGGCAGCTTCATTCTTTGTAAAGACAATCAAGCCGCTTGTTTCTTTATCTAATCTATGATTGATAAAAACTTCTTCCCGCTTTTCCGATAGAGTAGAAACGAGGTTAGGCTTGGTCTTATCGTATCTATCAGGAATAGTTAGGTACGGAGCAGGCTTGTCAATGACAATTATGTCTTCATCCTCAAATATTATTTGCCAACGTTTTTTCTTCATAGCTTTTTGGGTAAGTCAGTAAATAATTTTTTTCCTTTTAGATAGTATGCCATTACAATAGAGAAATCAGTTTTCCCAATTGTATTGGCTGGGCCTATCTGAACAGATTTTATCCTCTTCCTATTCTCTTTACGCTTCTTCAGTAGAGTTAAGCCATTGCCATAGAATGCAAAATGGGCTCTAATAATGGCCCATACACTCGCCACCTCACCACTTAACAAAAACTTCACCCCAGCTATCCCATCCAAGACCAATCGCATATATACCTTAGTTAATCTCCCAAAGCCTTCCTCATTTTTGAAGATTGTAAACAGACTATTCCTAAAGTTCAGATAGACTTTTCTAGTAGAACCATAATCTAGGGTTCCGCCACCCACGTGATACACAACTGAGTCAGGCACTACTGCCAATCTATACCCCGCCTTATGCATACGCCAACACAAATCAATCTCTTCTTGATGGGCAAAGTAACCCCCATCAAAACCGCCTAACTTCTTGAAGAGTTCTGTCCGCACAACCATAGCAGCACCTGTCGTCCAAAACACGTCTTCAATATCATCATACTGGCCTGTATCTTTTTCTACAGTATCAAAGAGACGTCCCCGACAGTAAGGGTAGCCCCAACGGTCTAAGTAACCACCCGCAGCACCTGCATACTCAAATGAATCCCTATCCTCTACAGATCTTATCTTAGGCATTACTGATCCGTATGCCTTATTAGATTCCATAAACTCAATGAGCGGATCCAACCAATTCTCTGTCACCTCCACATCAGAATTAAGCAGAACTGTGTACTTCGTTTTGACTTCCTTTAGTCCTTGATTATAGCCTTCTGCAAAGCCATAATTTTTATCCAATCCAATGATTCGAATCTCTGGAAAATGATCTTCAACATACTCTACTGATTCATCAGTACTAGCATTGTCAATCATCACAATATCAAACTCTGCTGCGCTGCTGTGTAATATCGAAGGCAAGTACATCTCTAGAAAATCTAGAGAGTTGTAATTCAAGATAGCTATCGTTGTATCTAGTTTGCTTTTCGGCTTGTAATCTCCTGACAAGTAATCTAGACTATCTACTTTATCTTTGGCAAGTTGCGTTTTTAGACCTTGGAGGTCATCAAACTTTTCGTCTTCCCGCAAAAAATGCAACACTTGAATACTAATGCGTTGACCGTAGATGTCTTCATCAAACTCAAAAATATTGACCTCGATTGTTTTCTTTTTATTCTTTAGGGTAGGGATCTGACCGATGTAGAGCATCCCGCCGTAAGTCTCACTGCCTACATCTACTTTGCAAGCATAGATGCCATCCTTGGGTAACAACTTGTGTGCCTCTTCTACTTCTAAGTTGGCAGTAGGATAACCCAGTTCACTTCCGAGTTGTTGGCCTTTGATGACCAGACCAGAAAGTCTAAACGGATGATTAAGTAAGCGATTGGCCAACTCTAGATGGCCTTCTTGAAGAGCATTCCGGATTTTAGTAGAGCTTATCGTAATCTCTTCTATTTCCTGCTTGACGATTTCAGTGACTTGATAGCCATATGTCTCTTGGAGCATCCGGAGTAGGTCAATATTGCCAGCTCTATTGAGACCAAAACGATGATCGTAACCAATCACTATTTCAGCAGGAGAAAAATATTTAACCAAAAAATCTTGGATATACTCTTGAGGAGAAATTTGTGAGAACTCTATTGTAAACGGCGCTATAACAAGATGGTCTATTCCAAAGGATTCGAAGAGTTCTATCTTTTCTTCTAATGAGGACAGCAGTCTTAAGCTTTTATCTTTGGGATAGACAACACTTCTCGGATGGGGGTAAAAAGTGATAACAACCGTCTCACTCTCATCTTGTTGTGACAACTCATTAAGCCGACTCAGTATCCGCTGATGCCCAGTATGCACACCATCAAACGAACCGATAGTGATAACTGTCTTGTTGAAATCTGGTAGTGTTTTTAAATCTCTATAGACCCTCATCTGCATTTTCTGATACGCAAGACAAAGGTATGATTATCCCTTTCTAATACCTGTTAATATGAAGGATTTGATATAGCACTTTTCATTATGTTTGCCGATGTAGAAGCGAGAGACTTTAACTAAACAGTCTATAGCCATTTGGCGTTTAATGAGTTATACAACAGAAGGAACAGTATGAGTATCGACAATAACAAACTAGTCACAGCCCTCAGGTCGGTCATAGACCCAGATTCAGGAGTGGACCTAGTGACTATGCGACTCATCAAAGACCTCAAGATCAAGGACAACTCTGTATCCTTCGCCGTAGAATCAGCCAGTCTTGCAGAGACAGCAAAGTTTCAACTACACGAAAATCTCGTCAAGGCCATACAAGCTGTCTACCCACAGGCTCAGATTGATATTCACTTTGCCAAAGGAGGAAAGGAACGACCACTCGCTCAGGTGACCAATATCATCGCTATCGCCTCAGGTAAAGGCGGTGTAGGTAAGTCTTCTGTATCTACGAATCTGGCACTCGGGCTCAAAGAAATGGGTGCTCGCGTAGGCTTGATGGATGCAGATCTCTACGGACCTTCTATACCTACGATGCTGGGTATCAAGGAGGAGAAACCAGTCATCAAGCAAATGTATGGACGCCACAGAATTCTCCCAATAGAGAAATATGGTCTCCATACTATCAGCATTGGAAATATCGTAGAACCAGAGAAAGCAGTCGTCCTTAGAGGTCCTCGACTAGGTGGTATCATCAAGCAGTTCGCCAATGAGGTCATCTGGCCAGAACTAGATTATCTGATCATAGACTTGCCTCCAGGGACAGGAGACATCCAACTGACGCTGGTACAGACCTTACCGCTTACAGGCGCCATCATCGTGACAACGCCTCAAGAAGTCGCCGTAGCAGATGCAGTCAAGGCTATGAATATGTTTAGACTAGAGAACATCAGAGTACCGATAGTCGGCATTGTAGAAAATATGTCTTGGTTTACCCCAGAAGACAATCCGACCAAGAAGTACAGAATCTTCGGTGAAGGTGGCGGTAAGACGATGGCTCGGATGTCCAACAGTGTCTTATTGGGACAATTACCCTTAGTTATAGATGTCCGTGTGGGTGGGGATATAGGAAAGCCCGCTATCTTGGACACAGGAACGGAAATCAGCAAGTCCTTTATGGAAGTCGCTAAGAAAACTGTCCAACAAGTGAATCTAAGGAACGAAATGTTACCGCCTACGCAGATAGTCGGTATGAACGTCCAAAGCTAATATTTATAGTACCTTCGCCATATGACCACTATGTCAGATACTGAAAAACAGGATTTCCTCAAAGAAGTAGATTTATCGCTCAATGAGATCAGACCGCATCTCGCTGTAGATGGCGGCAATATCGAAGTTGTGGATATTACAGAGGATATGGTCGTCCACATCAAGTGGTTGGGTAACTGTATCAACTGCTCTATGTCTGCTATGACCATGAAGGCCGGCGTCGAGCAAACTCTCAAATCCAGACACCCGGAAATCCAAGGTGTCAAAGCTGTGAATGGTATTAGCATATGAGCCGGCAAGCCCTCCTAGACAATATAATGGCTAAGCAATCTTTCTTGTGTGTCGGTCTAGATACCGATATCAATAGGATACCTGCGCATCTCAGAGAATTGGAAGACCCCATCTTTGAGTTCAATAAGCAGATTATCGACAAGACTGCAGATCTGGTTATCGCTTACAAGCCCAACACTGCCTTCTATGAGGCACTGGGCCCAGAGGGTATGCATTCCCTCAAAAAAACGATAGACTATATCCCCGATGATATCTTAGTGATTGCAGACGCCAAGCGGGGAGACATCGGCAATACGTCTCGCTTATATGCACGCAGTTTCTTTGATTACTATGATGCAGATGCCCTCACTGTCGCACCCTATATGGGAGAGGATTCTGTCGGTCCTTTTTTGGAGTATCCTGATAGATGGATTATCATCCTCGGCTTGACATCCAATGCAGGCAGCCAAGATTTCCAGCAACTAGAATTAAAGTCTGGAGAAAAAGTACACGAAGCTGTGCTCAAGCGCTGTGCAGAATATGGCAGTGCGGACAATACAATGTTCGTCATAGGCGCAACACAGGCAGATTATATCGCTGAGATCAGAAAGATCGTCCCTGACCATTTCTTCCTTGTGCCAGGAGTCGGTGCTCAAGGCGGCTCACTCACTGCTGTAGCGGAGTATGGATTAAATGATAAAGTAGGTCTAATCGTCAATTCATCTCGCGGCATCATCTACGCTAGTGAAGGAGAGGACTTTGCGGATGCGGCCAGACTCAAGGCCCAAGCTTTGCAAAGTGAAATGGCCCAAATTTTATCTACGAGAGAGTTTGCCTAAAAGTGAATCTGCTCTAGGCCCTCGTGGCTCCACATATAATTTCTAAGAATCAAATCGGCTTCTGGATTCAGTGGTGTATACTTGACGGCTTCTTTGAGTTCTTCTATGCCATAAGCAACATCAGAGCCATCCACATAACCAAAGCCTCGATAGTGCCCGTCTTCAACTAGAAAAACAGCTTTCTCAGAAGGTGAGCGGCCTTCTTCTAACAATAAGAAATTCTCTTCAAACAAGCGATTGACCAATACCAGACTTTCTTCAAAGCGCTCATTATATTCATAAGGTAATTCCTCACCTATGCAGGCACCTGCACATTTCTGCACCTCATAAGCAAAGCAGGTATTCTTGGATTTGTCGATGCCATTGATTTTATGGCAAAGCATAAAGGATTCTCCGATCTGTTCGATGTGGTTAAGGGCAGATTTTCTGGAGCCATAATAGGAGAGAGGATTGGTGGCTTTATCACCTTTGACAATTTTGTATTTGGAATAGCCAGACTTATCGCTGCTCTTTTCTATGGCGTAGTTGTACAGCTTGGTCTTTTGAATTTTATTGATCTCCGGTTGGACATCTTTTATCTCCTTGGATTCCTTAAGGAGAGAAGCGAGTTCACTACCCGTAATCTCATAGGAGATATCAGCAACTTTCTGAAAGAGCATATCTGTCTTCTTGGTCTGCTTAGAGAAATGCTGCTTGACACGTTTCTTGATATTGATGCTCTTGCCAATATAGATGACAAAGCCCTTCGCATCTGTAAAGTAGTACACCCCACACTCCTCAGGCAGCACTTCCACATCCTCTAGTTTGAGGGCCTTAGGCAGCTTGGTAAGTTGGAGACTTTTATCCACCAGTGCATCTACACCCTCACCAGAAGCCTGTTGATCAAATATTTTCTTGAGTAAAATAGTCGTCGCCTTCGCATCATCAAAGGCCCTATGCCTGTGCTCTACCTTAATATTGAAATATCTGATGAGATTGCCGAGACTATAGGATTTGATAAGCGGAAAGGCCTTTCTCGAGAGCCTAACCGTACAAAGATTTCGTCTTGTAAACGTGTATCCCAAAGACCTAAACTCATACCTCAAAAACTGATAATCGAAGCGCACATTATGTGCTACAAAGATGGCGCCTTCCGTCAGCTCGATCACTTTCTTGGCTATCTCATAAAACTTAGGTGCTTCTGCAACCATATCATTGGTGATACCGGTAATCCTAGAAATAGAAGGTGGAATAGAGCGCTCTGGATTGACCAGAGACTGGTACTCTTCGACAATCTCCTTTCCATCAAATAGAATGATAGCGACCTCAGTGATCTTATCCCGCTTAGGCAGCCCGCCTGTGGTCTCTAAGTCAACGACTGCATAAAGTCTCTTTTTGGCCATTTTCTGATTACAAGTCCTGGTTTAGTCTTAAGCTTACAAGTACCGAGCAAGGATATCAATTAACGTGCAAAGTATCAGCATAGAGCAAGGGAAGAAATGAAAGATTTCAGTAAGGCTCTCCTTACACTTGGCCTCTGGAGGGGTAGGCTAGACGAGAGAATATTTGATGAGGCTCATCTCACCCCTGGCCCCTAAAGGGGTAGGCTATACGAGAGAATATTTGATGAGGCTCTTCTTACCCCTGGCCCCTAAAGGGGTAGGCCATGCGAGAGAATATTTGGATGAGGCTCTTCTTACCCCTGGCCCCTAAAGGGGTAGGCTACACGCGGGGAAGGTTCTTAGAGTTCTTTCAGGATAGTTGAGATAAATCTATACCCTTTATGAAAAATAGTATTCGGCAATAAATATCAACCCTATAGGAACTTTAAGCCCTAATCCTGTGTATTTTGTATGTTAGAGGTTTTATATAAATACAACAATAAAATAGTAAACAATGGATAACAAAAATATATGTACTTGCAGCTGTGAACCTTGTAAAAACGGGAATTGTAAAGAATGTACGTGCGATAACTGCACTTGTGCTTCTTGCAACTGCTAAGTCATCAACGATAAGATAAGAACCTCATAAGCCTCTGGTTTATGAGGTTTTTTTGTGTTTATATCTCGCTGTCTTCTTACAATCATTACGAAACAGCTAAAGATAGCTTGTAGTTTGAAGAGACAATAAGGCAAATACATAGAGGTTCACTGTTACAAAGTGATTAACTTTAAAGAGTAGCAGTGGTTTAATGACTGCAGCCTCACGTTCACTATGAGAAGAATCCTAATTATACTCACACTTGTCCATTGTACTATCTTGGTCTTATCTCAAAGGCCTTTGGATAAGCAATACAGTCAGTGGGTGTTTGGGTATGACTATTTTCCTGAATTAGGATGGGGACAGAATATTTTGGACTTCAGTGAGGGTAGAGTGACACTCGAGCATTATGATAAGCAACTAGATTATGAGATAGGCAGCGAAGGCGCTTTAGTATGTGATGATGAAGGTAGACTGAGCCTCATTTCCAATGGCTGTCACATATCCAATAGAGAATTGGAAATAATTACAAATGGTGACACTATCGATGGCTATGACTGGGCCTATGAGAATTACTGTGCTTTGGGCTTACCGCTGCCCTCTTTTCAAAGCACATTTTTATACAAATCAAAGAATACGTATAAGCTAATTCATAAGAATAGAATAAGAGATAATGGCCCCAAGTCCTCGACTATTAAAGTCAAAGAAATCAGGCAAGAAGGTGCGGAGTTTCAAGTAGTCAACAGCACAACCCTGATCGATACTTTGTTGACGATGGGGGTACTAAAGACAACCTTCCACAGCAATCTTGAGGACGTTTGGGTACTTGCAACGCCTTGGGGTTCTGATGAGTTTATAAGATTCCTTATTAAAGAGGACACAATACTTAGATTTCCTGCTCAGAGGATAGGGCCTCAACTGGAAGAAAGAACCTATGGTAGCAATAGACAAGCCACCTTCTCATCAAAGAATGATATGCTCGCGATAAACTCTCCAGAAGGCCTATTGGTTTATGACTTTGATGACAGCACCGGAATACTGAGCAATTATAGATGCTATAAGTACCCGACGACTGGCTCTCAAGATCTTAAGTTAGCTTCAGGTGTCTGCTTTTCCCCTTCTGATAGGTATGTCTATGCGAGTAATATCGAGCATATATTTCAGATAGAGCTGTCCTCAGATCCTGATAATCCTGCCTATTATGATTACGGCTTTCAGTGGGAAGCTGGACCCAATGGCTGGCCTATAGGAGTGGGTAATATGATGACCGGACCTGATTGTAGAATATATATCGCTTGTGCTACTACGACCAATTTTATGCACGTCATACATCATCCTGATAGGAAAGGGCAGGCGGCAAGGCTACAAAAAAATATCCCCACACCTATGCGCATAGACAATCACTTCCCTTATGTGCCCAATCTATTTTCAGCTTGTGACAGCACTATAGTCTTTGATATAGGCACTACTTCTACAGATGAGGTTTATTCAAGTGAAAAAACATTTAAACTCTATCCCAATCCCACCTATGTAAGCGTTACACTAGAATTCAATATGCAAGAAGAAGGCAAGGTCATAATTTACAATATGTTAGGTAAGGTTTTATTTGAAATGCAAAAACCATATGGGGATATCGAAATGAAACTAGACCTCCAAGATTTTTCTGCAGGCACTTACCTAGCTATGTTTCGTCATAGCAAAGGCACTTCATTTGAAAAATTTGTGAAGATGAATAATTGAAGCTTTACTAATCATTAATATCAGTAAGAACACTTTACATATGAGGATAGCATTAATAATACTTGTTGTATTCAGTGTATTAAAAATAGATGCACAAGAAAAATCATCAAGGAGTGAATATATTCTGGAAAAGAAAATGGCACTTAAAGGAAGGCTACTCCCTACACCCATTGCATCAACATTTGGTATTGGAATCGAAAAACAAATTGGTAAATCAAGTTCCATAATAGTTCTGTTTAATGCGATGGGTTATAGTGTAGGAGAAGATGCACCAACTAACTCAATCTTGGCTCTAAATCCAGAATTCAGATATTACTTTGGGGAGTTTTCTCTTACCTCATTTTTTACTAGTACTTTCATTGAAATTGGAAATCACTCAATCTCCTTAGGTAGTGAAATTGATGCAGAAAATTATACGCATAATAAAGGCGGAAATTTCTTAGGGCTTGGCCTGCTCGTTGGTAAAAATATGAAGTTGGGCGAACGATTTTATCTTGACTGTTATGTAGGCCCGAGATTTAGAATTCAAAAAGAGGAAATTCTCGAAAAGAACGGAAATCAGTTTACTGAAACAGATCAAATAAATCCAAATTACGGCGTAAGGATAGGATTGAACTTAAACTATGCACTAAGTAAATAGTAAAGATAAACAGTTAGGTCACAGAATGTCTCTTCAGGAAATGCTGCTATGCTGCAACCTCATCAACCACGTATCTATATTTGGGCCTTTAAGTAACTGACAACCAATTATTTACGGCAAATAAAACAAATTATAAAAATAACTAATTTGATAGACCCTCTAGGTTGACTAATATCTCAAACTTAGACTACCTTGTCCGTATGAATTGGTTATACACGCTGCTACTCTTGACTTCCTTTAATCTCGCTTGTGATCAAAAGCCAGATCCACCCCAAGTCCAAGCTTCTGATAGTGCTGATACAGGAAGAATTACACCAGCTGCAGAGCAACCAGATCTTTATTTGCCAAAGCTCAAAGGCAAAAAGGTAGCTGTCGTTGTCAACCAGACCAGTAGAGTGAAGGATAAACATCTAGTCGATATGCTCCTCGACAAAGGTGTAGCCATAACCAAGATATTTAGTCCTGAGCACGGCTTTAGAGGGGAGGCAGATGCCGGTCAGAAAGTAGCCAATCAAGTCGATAGCCAAACAGGCCTACCCATCATCAGTCTCTATGGCAAAAACAAAAAGCCGAGCCAACAAGATCTTTCAGGGGTGGACATCCTCGTCTTTGACATACAAGATGTGGGAGTGCGCTTCTACACGTACATCTCTACACTGCATTATGTGATGGAAGCCGCGGCAGAGTCAAACCTACCAGTGATTGTCTTAGACAGGCCC
>CALBWK010000002.1 GCA_937969415.1 uncultured Saprospiraceae bacterium
ACATTATTCCACCCCATAGATTCAATATTCTGCTCTTAAATACCATATTATGGGTAAACTCATGAATGAGTACAAATAAAGCGTGATTAGCGAAGGCACCTACTAGATATGCCGATATTAAGGCGACCCACCAAGGCTGTCCAGTTACTGCTAATCCTATCCCGATAACGACCTGAAAAAGAACTACCCCAATAGCATAGTAAAACGTATTAGGATTTTTACCCATAAGTTGCTTTATTTCAGGATATTTACGGATGATATCCTTAGTCCTCTGGATATGGGGCTCTTCAGAATGTGAATGGTTAAAATCAAGTTTAAATTGACTCATAATTAGCTTTTCAAGGGACAAAATTAAGTATTAAAGCAACGATACTTTGAACGATATATCAATAACTATAAGAAAAATCGGAATCATTATTGTACAAATAAATGCTAGATAATGAATGATACTATGGAATTGCCAAAGATCCTTATCATAGATGATAGGGAATATGATAGAATTATATACAAAGAGTACCTCGGAGATGCCAACTACGTCTTTGATGAACTGGATGATGGATACGAGGTATTACAGAAACTACCGAGCATAAATCCAGATCTTATACTCTTAGACTGGCAGATGCCACGACAAGGTGGGTTAGAAACACTTAAGCTTATTAAGAGAAATGCTGCCTTTAAGAACTTGCCTATCATTATCATTACTGGACTGAAAGACGAATCTGTCTTAGAAGAGGCCTTTGATTATGGCAGCTTCGATTTTCTCAATAAGCCAGTAACCTCCATAGAATTAAGAGCAAGAGTACATAATGCCATCAAACTGCGTGATGCTCAGCAAGCATTATTAGATCAGAAAAAAGAGTTGCTCGATCTTAATAACATTATCGTCAGTCAGAAAGAAGAGCTTAAGAAGTCCCTATCCATAAAGACTGAGCTCTTAGACACCACTCAGACAGAGCACAAAAAAGATATCGGAGAGGTCAAGAGAAAAATGTTGACTATGGAATTAGATAATACCAAGGTCACCAGCAATATTAAATCTATACAGTCCTTAGTAGAAGAAGCCTACACCCTACTTAAAAGCGAGAGCCCAGAAAGTAGTGTACTCAGAAGGCTGAGACAACTAGAAAGAAAGGTCAATGAGCTGATGAATGAAGACCACTCGTGGGGCGAATTCAAAGATGTCTTTGAAAGTATGGATCAGGAATTTTTCAATAAGCTCACCAAACAAAACCCCAAGTTGACCACTCTAGATCTTAAGCATTGCGCTTATATCAGGATGAACTTGGAGAATTATGAATTGGCCAAGATTCTCAATGTAGAACTGAAAAGCCTACAGATGACGAGATATAGACTCAAGAAGAAATTGGCTTTAGGTCAAGACCAGAGTCTAAGAGAATATATCCACTCGATCTAAGCACGATTAGAAATGTAAAGTGATGAGACACTATTTTCTGTCTCCCTGCACAACGTATCTGACTACCTAAGTCCGAGAGGGATTAGTCTCTTTCTACAATTATACAGCTCTAGATAAGAAATTACCTCTTTTAGATATTAACCTCTAGAGATTTCGATATAGAAAAGATGATTGTCGTTCCTTCACCAATTGTCGATTCTGCCCTTATAGATCCTCCGTGTTGCTCAGAAATCTTCTTACAGATTGAAAGACCAATCCCCGTTCCTTTAAACTTGTTTTCACTGTGCAATTTCTTGAACATTAAGAAGATTTCAGATAGATACTTTTCTTCTACGCCTATACCATAATCACGGACAGAAAATTCATATCGACTTGGAAAGTCCTGATAAGAAACTTCCACTTTAGGTGATTGGCCTTCTTTGTGGAACTTCATAGCATTGGTGATAAGATTCTGGAACACCTGTCGTATCCTAGTACTATCTGCAACTATACTTTTCGGCATATCCCCAATTATAACCTCACCATTTTTGTCGGCTATTGTGGAGCCTATTTCGATTAGTAGATAGTCTAGTAGCTTTTGGACATCAACATTCTCAAACTCTATAGCTTGGGTATTTATTCTAGAATACGCTAAGAGATCATCGATCAGTACCTGCATATTGGTACTGGCAGAGATCATAATATCTAAGAATCTTTGATTTTTATTATCTAGATCCTTATATACATTATTCTTAAGCAGCTGCGCAAAAGATATAACAGAACGGATAGGAGCCTTCAAATCGTGGGAGGCGATGTATGCAAAATTTTCTAGTTGCAAGTTAGACTCAATATACTTTTCTAGCTCTTTATTTTTTTCCTGTGCTTCTTCGATCTGCGACTGAATGATACTTCTCGCCTCTACTTCTTTACTTATATTCCTGAGGTTCTTGATAAGAAAAATATCGTTATCTACAGGCACAATTTTCTGGGAAGCAACGACATCTATAGTTGCACCATTATTATGTTGAATTCTAAATTCAGTTTGATTTTGTCCAGTCTTAATTGTACTCTCAAAGGCTCTTCTAAGTACCACTTCACTAAGTTCACCATCCAACTGCCTCTCTGGAGCGATACTTAAATAGTCTTCTAAAGAATCAAAAACAAGACCTTTCGCTTTTTCACCTAGCATCGCATCCATCTGCCCGTTCCGGACTATCAACTGTGGATTCACAAATAATTCATCTTCAGTTTCATATCGGATGACATCGATTCCATCAAAACTATTATGAATTAAGGATTCGAAGATTGACGAGTTCTTGATGATTTCCTTTTGCGCTTTGTAGATATCTGTTACATCTACTAAGGTCATATATACGATTTCCATCTCCTCTTTGAGATTGAGAACCTGCAGCTCTACCAATCTTTCAGAACTATCTGCTCTCGTCACCACAAAAGTCTTATGCTCTACTGGCTTACCCTTTAGGATCATTTCCTTATAAGCCATAAAGTTCTTGCGCACCGGTTCACCAGGTAAGAAGCTAGATGTTTCTGGAACTAAGGTAGAAAATGAAGTTTGCCTTAGTTTTTCTTCGCTACGGCCAAGCAATTTTTCTGCAGACTTATTGACCACCTCAATTTTCCTAGTTGTCTTATTCCACACAACGACTGCATCAAGCATATTGGAGAAAAGCATCTGATACGTATCTTGACTCTTCTCTAGTAAAGAAAGACTTCTACGTCGCTCTGTAACATCAAGAAATGACAAGAAAAACTCCTCCGGATCTCCATTATCTTTTCTTATAAGTGTTGCAATCCCTTGAGCATAAACCTTATTCTCATCCTTACCTTCACCAAATTCTAAATCCAAAAAGACAGAATCTTCTCCGTTAAGTAGCTGTCGAGCTTTTTTTAAGAATGATGAATATATGGACTCATCTACAACTTCACTTGCAATCTTTCCTTCCAACTCTTTGGGCTGCTTACCTATAAAAGCTGCACCTTTCTGTGAGACATACTTGATCCTTCCCTCCAAGTCTAATCTGGCAATACCTGCAGGATTTCTATCAAGGATAGTTTTCATTCTATCTTGATTCTCCTGTAACTCCGTCTTAGACCTTACGTAATCCGTAATGTCTTGACTCATCTCGAGAGATGCTATTATTTCTCCCTTGTCGTTGACAACAGGTGTGTAATTATTCCTATGTACACGATTATCTTCTTTTCTCCTTACTATGGTAGAAAAACTCTCTCCTTTCAGTACACGACTAAACAAATCCTTATCCCATCTCTGAAACTCAAGCGGATCCAGTTGCTCCTTGATACTACCCGGCATAGATAAATCAACACCCGTATATCTCAAGAATTCTCCATACGCCGTCTGATTGTAAGCGACAACATTGTAATCGGCATCAAAGGCACAGATTCCAGTAAGAGAACTCTCCATTATCGCCTTGAGTGTCGAATTTGACTTTTCTAACTCTCTATTCTTTCTGACCTCTTCTGTAACATCTATAGTCCTACTCACAACTGCTACTATCTCATTTTTGTGATTTCTGAGCGGTGACAGATGATTCCTGAAGTAATGATTCCTTTTGTCTTTGCTTTTTAAACTGAAGGAGGTCTTGAATTCCTCACCATCATTAATGACAGCTTTATGCGCTTCTAACTTGGCTTCGAAGTCTGGTATCCCAACAAAAAAGTCTTGATAATTGACACCTACTTCAGGTACTATGCCCCAATAATATTCTATGGAATTTTTAAATGCATCATTAAAGAACACAAAGTTCAAATCCGTATCGTAAATAGTGACCTTATCTGTACTATTATCGATAAGCCCTTGCAAGGTAAACTGGGTATTCTTATTCTCGATCGCTAATTCTACAGAGGAAGTTACCTCTCTACAGAATTCTACAAAACCTGTAGGGTTGCCATTTGCATCACGCGTAAGTTGGTAATCGATATCGAAATATCTCTTCTTATTATTTAAATCTCTAAGACTGCATTGTCTCTTTATAGATTCTTGCCTCCTCGCCTGAGTGAGATAATTGTTGTTTCCTGTATTTATTTCATCAGGAAAAGCGAGTAATGAATAGTGATCACCTACCGATATTGTAACGCTTAATATTTCTTTATGAAATGCAAATGCAGTTTGACTAAACTCAACTATTTCTTTATCGAGATTGTAATAGATATAGTAGCTATCCGTCAAGGTCATCAATGAACTGAACATCATTTTATAACGATCTTCGTCCGTATTTTCTTTATTAGGTCGATCAGAGAGCGATTGTACTTTGGAAAGACTGATCAGAAAGCCTCGTTTATTCTTTTGGGCATCTACCTGTCGGCTGACCTGAGCGATCAACTTAGTGGTTCCTAAAGCTGTTTTAGCTTCTAATTGCAGCTGCTTCTTGGTCGTTGCAGCCGATTCGAGTACCTCATTACTTAGTGAGCTAGGGCTATCTAAATAGCTTATCAAGTCTTGCTCTAGTACAGATAACTTGGTCTCCGCACCCACCATCTCTACAAATGATTGATTGGTAGCGAGAATCTTACCATTATCGACAAGTATACAACCTGTAGGCAATGCGTCAAATACCGAAAATGCATCTGATTCACCTACATCCATTAGAAACCAAGTTGTCTTCATATTATAAATTTAATTAATATGAAAGGCAATGACAACTTTAAGCCTATAGAATCCTACTTATTTATGATATAAGGGCGCTCTTTAACCCTCGCCTTCTCCAACGGGCTCGTCTGAGGTTGTGATATAAGCACTCTTGTCCACATCACTAAAAAAGAAATAAAGAGGCTTTTCATTTCTCAAGATATCTATAAAAGCTGCATAACTATCCTTTGGTTGATATACCTCGTATAAGCGCTTCTTGCCTACTTCAGTGACCTTATTTTTCTTAAGTCTTCCAGTTATAAATCTAAATATGGCCTTTCCAGACTTAAGGGTTATGTGGATACTAAAGCTATCTCTGAAGAGGAATACCTTATACTTCTTGAATTCTTCGATTAGAAAATCTTCTTTGCTCATTTCGGTTTATTTACTTTGCTTAAAGTTAATAATCTAGGTTCATATGACCCCCTCCCAATATTAAGTTTTGTCTTAGTTATAGCTCATCATATTTGCTTAGTTTAGCCATCGATAGTGGATAGAAAAATCAATATAGCTATAGATGGACATTCCTCTTGTGGCAAGTCTACCCTAGCCAAGGCCCTCGCCAAAGCACTAGGCTACATCTATATAGATTCTGGCGCTATGTATAGAGCCGTCGCACTCCACCTCATACAAAACAACATCTCAGTCTCCGATCTACAAGCTGTACTAGCCGTACTAGACGACATTGATATAACCATCGCCTACCCTGATGGACAGTTTACCATCTACCTTAATGCAGAAGATGTGACCCAACGGATTATACAACTAGATGTATCCTCCATCGTCTCCGAGGTCGCAGCTATGAGTGCTGTCCGATCTAAACTCGTACAGATACAGAAGTCTTTAGGGGAAAAGAAGGGTGTCGTTATGGATGGCAGAGACATCGGCACTGTTGTCTTCCCTGAGGCCGAGCTCAAGCTCTTTGTCACTGCTAATCTCGAAGTTAGGACCCAGCGCCGGTATGATGAACTGATCGCTAAGCGAATGCCAGCCTCCATAGAAGAAGTCGAGAACAATCTACAACATAGAGATCATATAGACTCCACACGAGACGATAGCCCCCTCAGAAAAGCAGCTGATGCCCTCCTCATAGATAACAGCTATATGGATCGGAAAGAGCAATTGTATCTCGCTCAGAAGCTAGCAACAGAAAGGCTGATGCTTAGCTAGTTAAAGATTCTCGACCGCCCTCGCTAACCTCTAACTCCCATAAGAGAAAACCGCTATCGCTCTCTTTGTACTAGCATCTTTCTAAGCTAGCCTCACTAAAGGCATAAAAAAGCCCCGCAAGATGACTCTCGCAGGGCTTATCATTATTCTAATCTATAAGAAGCTTATCTGAATATCGTTAGATCTCCTGCTTCTATTTCAGGTCTTCCGTCTATGGTCAAGTTAATGACGTAAACATAGACACCTTGTATCGCTTCTCCTTCAAACGAGTCTGGTCTTCCCCATTCTCCAGTCCAGCCAAGATCCCACTCGGTTGCTGTCTGTGGTCTAGGCAATGGTGTAGCATCAAGCATAGGATCCAGTTCTTTAACAAAGACGAGTTCTCCCCATCTATCGTAGATACTATATCTCTGTACGATAACACTACCTTTAGTAAACATTTTCCATCTGTCATCGCCTTGAGTAGTAGCACCTGGAGAAATAACATTCGGAATATAGATTCTTTCTGTATCAACGATATCAACTACTCTAGGATCTGATCTTACAAAACAATCAGGACCAAAGAAGACGACAACACTTACTTCGAACGATGTACCTAGATCCTCTATAGAAGCCAATATCTCTAAGGCATCTTGATCAGCACCAGTAATCAATAAAGAATCGTTGATAAACCATTGTACTTCTGTAATCGGTGCTGTCGTACCAGTCAGTACCGCATTAAATGTTCCAGTCTCTTCATTGAAGATAACACTCGGACCATCTATCTCTACAACTGGTGTATCTGCTGCTTCTATTGTGATAACACTCGTGTCCGTACAGCCATTAACATCTGTAATCGTCACATTAAAATCACCTGGACTTGTCACGATATATATATTACCATTTTGCGGTTGACCTTCTGGATTATCTCTAGCGATTGTATATATGTATGGCCCTACACCACCATCTGCTATTATCTCAAACTGTGGTACTTGTTCATCAATACAATCTACTGGCTCTGGTAAGAGGTTACTGATAAATGGCTCATCAAAGAGCTCTATCGTAAAGGTCGTATCATAACTACAGCCTTCACCAGCATAGACGACATCATAGTCAACTAAGATGGTTGCAGGTAAAGCTGAAATAGCATCTGTATTGAAGTTTCCATTGGCATCTAGTGCCCCTTGGAAATCTGGATTCTGCGCCGTCCACGTCTGACTAGCAACGTTATCTGCAGGCGCACCCTGAAGTGTACCTGGCGTCAACGCTATCGTACCTCCATCACCAGGACAAAAGCCTCCAAAAGAGTAAGTCGCCCCAGTATCAAAGCCTGCTTGCGGACAAGAGCTTGGTGTACAAGTAGCCGTGTTGGTTACATCAGGACACGTGTTAGAGCTCTCAACAGTAACTGTTATTTCATATTCTACATCAGAATCTAGATTATCTACTGTCAGAGAAGTCAAGAATGATGGCGCCTGATCAAATGGCTGGACTATCTGCCCTGTCGCTGTATTGACGACAGTAACTAGATAGGAACTCCCTGCATTATTCCAAGACCAAGTCGCTGAGGTGTTGGTAAAGCCACAATCAGTAAAGACTATAGGCTCACCTACTGCATCCACTTGTACTGTAGTCATAGCTGTCATATCACATCCTGGTGCACTCTCTACTGTCAACGTTACATCATATGTCCCACTATTATTATAGGTCACATCTATAGGGCCTTCGCCCATAGCCGTAGAAATATCTCCTTCCTCAAAAGTCCAAGTCCCGACTGCTGCTGCATCAACAAAGTCCATTGCTGATATCGACGCTGTACTCCCTTCACAAAGATCTGGGATCGGATTGATAATAACGGTCGGTAAGATATTGACCGTGACTGTAAGAGAATTAGAATATGGACACTGACTGGCATCTTCTATAAAGTCATAGTTGATCGTATATGTCATACTTTGTTCTCCATCTGGTGGTGTAAAGTCACCATTAGTACGTACATCTGGATCATCCCAAGAAAATACGCCTGTAACTACATTGCCATTAGCGTCAGTGATCACAGGTTGCTCTAAGGCTATAGGATCTACTCCATTCCAACACACTGGTGCAAATGCATCTGCAAAGTTAAGATCTGGACAATCTCCTACTGGACAAGACTGTGTCTTAGGCATACAAGCTGGGCAGTTACCAAACACTGCACTCACAAAGAGTTCCACCATTTGACCTGGTCCAAAAATATCTGCATCCCAAGTCGTATCTCCTGGCAATTGCGAAGGTAGATCAACAAATGGCCCTTCATTACCATCCATATCTGTAACGATATAGCCCAATTGGTATTCTGATACACCAGGTACTTCTTCCCAACTAAAGCCTACTGCACTTGTACTTCCTGGAGGTACGGCACTAGAATCACAATCTACATTGAAATCTGGGCAAGGGAACGTCGTACACGCATCTGACAGATTGGACTCAAAAGAATCAGGACATAGTGGATCAGGATTAACTGCAATCACACGTATCCGCACATCTGTCTCAGGACAGAGATCAGGCACTGTAAAGCTTGTTCCAGTAACAGGAATTTGCTGACCATCATAGAGGACTATATAATCTGTCACAACAGTTCCATTAACGTCTGTAATTTCTGCCCATTCAAAAGTGACGAAGTCTGTACCTTCTTCTGAGCACATTGGCATAGGCGCTGGTAAAGCATCACAAGCACCCGCCGTACAATCAAAGGTTGCCGTTATATCTCTACAGAAATCTGGACCAGCTATAGCCGTCACCGTCATCGATACTGTTTCATTCTGTGCGAGGTTATTTAGTTCTCTATACTCTGAATCTGGCCAGTTGGCTTCAGAGCCAGAACCGCCTTCGCTGGTTGTCCAGCTCAAGTTATAGCCTGTTGCACCATCGACATCATCCCAATCAAAGTGTACAAAATTGACATCAGTGTCACACATATTGAACTCTATAGGATCAAGCGTATCGAGTACGGTAATCATCTGCTGTGAGCTGTTCATACATCCTGCAGCTGAAGTCACTGTAACGACTACTGTCTTAGGACCTTCCGATTCCCAAGAGAGATTGGCCAAACTAACCGTGCCTGTAGGGTCATCAAAGTCATAGCTTGCACTACCCGTAATATTAGAGGCATCTAGATTAGCCACCTCATCTATACAGACAAATTGGTCTAAGGTAAAGTCTGCAGCTGGTGTCGGCTCTACCACAATGGTAATCGTCGGACCAGGTCTGTCACACTCACCGTTGTTATAAAAATACACTGTTGTTACAGAATATGTCCCAGGTGTCAATACACTTGGATCGAAATCTCCTGTTGGACTTACTGCGCCCGCAGCATCTGTAAATACTAAATTTCCACCATCATTAGAAGTGACTTGATCTTGGTAGGTAAAGGCCGCCACTGGGCTTTCTTCACAATAAGTAAGCACATCAGGTGCAAATACAAAATCTGGATCTGGACACATATCGGTAGTACAAGTAAACATAGCCGCTGGTCCATCTCCACAAGGGGCATCCCCTGTCGGTATCACTGTAATAGTAACAGACTGAGTAATACTTAAGCCTGAAATAGTAGGGATACTCAACTCATTAGGACCAGCGCTCATAGCACCTGTTGCTGCGCCTGTCCATGTCACATTATATCCTGTCGCTCCAGGTACCATTTCCCAAGAGAAGCCTATTGTGCTATCTGAAATGTCTTCACAATCGATGACTGTTGCATCTAGTGGCTCCAACGTCTCAAAGCTTCCTGCTGCTTGTAAAGATTCACAACCATTGGCATCAGTTACGACAACAGTAACGTTGGTCATACCGAGGTCAGTCGCTGGATAAGTCGCAGTAGGACCATCTGGCGCAGCAGGATTCCATAAGTACGTATAAGGTCCTGTACCTCCACTAGTATTAGCAGTAAGTGTTACATTATCTTCTAGACACGCTGTAGGTACTGCTGGTATCGTAACTGCTGGTGATTCTGTAAAGTTGATTGTCAAATCTCTACTAGCAGGTTCACAACTAGTGACAGCATCAACTGTAAGGGTCACTGAAGTCATACCTGCTGGAAAGTCAACAGTTACAGAAGGTCCTGTACTCGGTGTGATTACCGTACCTGCTGGTCCAGACCAGTTGTATGTATCTCCTGCGACAGCATTCGGTATCGCATAGGCGTGACCGGTCAAGTCTGTCTCACAGAAAGATAACCCACCCTCTACGACAGGTGCTGTCGCTGTGGATGACGTCAAGTCAAAAGGTCCAAAGATCCAATCACAAGCAGTCGATACTGTACCGAAATTACTGAATGGATTATCTCCACCCCAAGCACCATCATTAAAGCTATACGTCGCTTTGACACAAAGAGTCTCGTTGGTAGTTGCTGTATATGTGGCACCAGTAAATACTGGATCTCCATTATCGCAATCGACCCATACAATAGCATCTGTCATTATCTCTGGCCACTCACTCTCATAGCAATCGCCTTGTTCTGTACACAACTCAAAGGTCCACGGTGTTCCACTTGCCGTACAATCGCCTGGCATAATCTCACCATCGATACTGGCAATCATAATATTTGGCTTGACTATGGTATCACAGAAATCTTGATCACCCCAAGAACCAAACTCTTGAGAATTCATCTCTATAGTGATACAGGTATTACCTATCAAAAAGCTATCAAGCTTTGGATTTTCTATATCTGGATTGTTGGCCATATCCCATAACCAACAATATTGCATATACTCTGCTCCATCAAGCTCATCATCATCAAATTCGATAAACTGACACTCAAACATATACATATCAACTATCTCAGCATCCGCACATGAGGTACCTGCTTGCGTAATACAGATTGTCTGATCTACTAAGCAACCACAAGGGTCCATAGCTCTATAAGTAAAACAACCATCAGCATCAAAGACTTCTCCTGGCCCTGCATTCTCCGCAGTCATAACACCAGTAGCCGCATCAAGTGTGATGTTTCCACCTTGCCATTCTAGCTGTCCAGAGGTTCCTGGCATTCCGAAGTTGATCCAGTCATTTTCTATATTTGGATCCCAGCCATTAGGTGCTGTAAGGTCTCTCAGACAGACTCTAAAGTCTGCCATCTCTGGAGGCAGAGGATTGACAATAACGGTCACACAAGCTCTATCATTTGTCACATCACAAGGTGTGACAACTTGCTCAAGACAGATCTCAAAAGTCCCTAAGCTTGTCGGAACAAGTGGCGGAAATTGGAATCCATCATCTGGCGTAAAATAAGAAATCAAATCTCCTGCACCACCGATTTCTCCCATGGTGGCATCAATTAGTGCTGGAGTAATCGACCAGATGTACTCAGCATCCATCTCGGGATCATAAGTCTCGCATTCATCAGCAAATGGCGGTGTGAATTCTGTCGGTGTATCTCCATCATGTGTCACCACTATAGATATCTCTTGGCCAGGGCAAATGGTTACAGATTCATCACTACCACATTTATCATTCAATTCTGTACCATCACATTCGTTTGTTACTAATACTTCTATAGGTTCTGGCAAGACAAAAGGTGCTTGTCCACTCACTGTAATCTCAAAAGTACAACCCGCTCCTGCACAGCCATCTACATAGATGTAGTAGACTTCTCCGACAGTTAATCCTGTAAGAGAAACTGCTTTATCTTCTAGACCACCACAAGCATTATCTGATCCGAGGCAAGTACCTAAGGCACACTCCGCAAAGACCCCTACTTGGATACCGATGGCACCGGCAGCTATACAGTCTACATCCGTGACATCTATATCTATACTAGGCCCACCTGCGGTAAATGAAAACCAAGAAATATTGTTGGCCACAAATCCATCATCGCAGAGCGCAAGTTCGTTAAATTGATCTGGATCTGTACTACCCGGTACTGGCGCTGGAGGTGTACAAGAACAGAATCCTGATAAGACCTCTGCATCACACGCGTGACATGGTGTCGTCGGATCCGCTATAACATCGGCTTCCTCACAAGTAGCACATGGTGGAAGGGTGATGGCTGTTGTTCCACAAGATACCATCGGCGGGCAATTGATACAGAGTACATTAATATCAAATGACCATTCTAGAATATCCCCACAAGCGTCTATAACCGTCCATTCTACAGTCCCTTGATATGGAAGCTCTAAGCACTCAAATACAGCATCGTCTCCTCCATTAATACCCGTCACAGTTACATTGCCTGGACCTGGAGCAGGGTTTCCTGGATTAAATACAAAGAAGTATGGTGGACAACCGCCCTCAAAAACCAAATCTTCAACTGGAAAGAAAGGCCAAGCACAATCTGGAGACATAGCGATAGGATCGTTTACCCAGACTGTTGGATCTGGAAAACAAAACGGAGACTGCGCCTCACATTCTGGAATCGTTAAGGCAAATTCTACATTACAATCTCCCGATCCTATTCCCGGCATCAGGTTAGTCAAGGGATCACCTGGTTCTATATTTCCTTCTAGTGTAAAGGTCACCATATTACCACATGGGTCTTCTATATCATCATATTCCCAGATGAGGTTTTCACTACAATCTAGAGGTAGGATTACATTAGGGTTATCGTGTATTAGCATACCATTACAATCATCTAAAGACTCTACTACTGGTGGTGTAAATGGGGCTGCATTACAATTAAGCAAAAACTCAAAGCCACTCGGTACGGGTTCATCTCCACCGACCGCAGTAATCACTGGTGGCAGTGTATCCTCTAATTCTACCGTGACAATTTCAGTATTAGAGAAATTACCACAAGGGTCCATATAAGTCACTGTAAAGTCCGCACTACCCAAACATCCATTCAGGTTGATGTTCCAAGTGCTTATATCTGAGAGGTCTTCTACAATATCGAAGTCATCTATAGTCAATCCTGCTGTCCCGGCACAATCTTCTACAAGACCTGTGATTAATAAATTTTCCAACTCACCTACAATACCGACCTCATCAGTACAACCAAAAGTGTTACCTGATGGCGTAATATTAAATGATG
>CALBWK010000003.1 GCA_937969415.1 uncultured Saprospiraceae bacterium
ATGCTGCCATCACTATCGGAGGCATTTGCCACTACATATAGATTGCTTCCAGCAGTAAGTTGTGCACCGTTTGACGGTCTTGCAAAACTTACAGCTGGTGCTTGATTTGCTGGCTCGCCTGAACCTGTTGCCGGCTTGACTATCCATCTCTGATTGTTATTACCAGCAGAGAAACCCCATATGATACTACTCAGATTCTGTCCATTACCGTTATCTAAGGCATGGCTATTACAATGCACGGGGCGAAAAGAGAAACCGTTGCCTGACTGAGTGGCTATCCATCTTGAGTTAGTGGCATTGGCATTTGTAGATGTCATTACATTGACCCCATTACCACAGCCAGCGTTTGTCACATTAAGATATCTATTAGTCTGTACATTCCTGATGTTATAGACATTCTGACCTAGATGTGTGAATTGCCATCTTTGATCATTAGTAGTACCTGCATTTACAGTTCTCGCATTTTGATTATCAAATCCAGGAGAGGCAAGATGTTGTCCATTAGGCAATGACTCGATAAAGTAATTACCATTGGCAATCAGTTGAGTAGCAGGCGCTACAGTTGTGCCTCCATTAATGTTAATTGTCTGCCCGATGCTAGGCACGCCATTGTCCATTGCAAAGAGCCAGTAGTTGCCAGGTGGCACCCAACCATTTCCAGGGATATTTACTCTGTAAGTTCCGCCATTAGCAGAGAAAGTCACAGGTATTCTTCTTTGTTCATTGTTGACAGAGTGTGTCGCAGAGGACAATCTCATTAATACGAATTCTTCGATACCAGCAGTAGCATTTACAGTAATGGTACTGTTATAATTAGCTGAAGCTGGTGCATTAGAGATGTAGGGTCTAGCCGCTAGTTCGTTTCCGTCATATAGGTAAGGAGGGCTGTATGTCTGAGCATTGGGATGATTGACACCACAATCACCACATAGACCACCGCCAGCTACCCATATCCTTCCATCTTGCATCAACAAAGCCACACTATGATAAGTACGCGGTACTGCCATTGGGGCTATTTCTCTCCACTGACCAGTGTCAGGATTCCAGATTTCTGGAAAGAGATGAGCACATTGATCAGTAAATAAGCCACTAGTACAAAGACCTCCTACAGCGATGACTTCACCACTAGGTAAGACGACAGAGTTGTGTAGGGTTCTTGCCCTGTTCAGGTTACCAGATTGGGCAACATTAGCTGTGTTTCCATTTGATATATCTATGGTATATGACCTCGGGGAAGCAGGCGTGAAATTATCATAACTCTCTGCTCCTCCTGAGGTTAATATCTTACCTATATCATACATGACGGAGTTCCCGTTCATTGCATATCTATCATTCCCTCTATTACCTGCGTCTCTTACACCTCCTTGGCCATCTGTAGATATCCAGTGCATGTTGGTACCCGGTCCTGCCTGAAAGATTTGATTATTAGGTGCTGCCCACAACCATGAATGATTGTCATCTCTATATATGCCTTGAGGATCTGTTGTACCCTGTCTTACTGTCTGGTCAGAATCCACATTGTCTAGCGATAGCCAGCCTGTTGCTTTGGTCCACAACTCTGCTTTCCTATTGAATCTACCACCACTCCACGATCCACCTACAGTGAATACCTTTCCATTGCTTAAGGTCGCCATGGAATGATAACCTCTACCGACAGTCATTTCATCTTCTATATTCCAGGTGTTGTTAGCAGGGTTATAAGATGTTGTCTTTGCAGTAGAACTTCCTCCTGTTATCAATATCTCTCCTGTGCCGATGTTGGCTATCCCTGGACAGAACATGTCGTGTCCAGTATTAGCTACCAGTCTGGTACTGAATGAATTATCAGCTGGATCGTATATACTCGTATATGTCTGGCCACGATCACCACCAAAATTGAAGCGATCAAAAGCTGACCAGGATACTATCCGGCCATCAGGAAGGTTGGCACTTGCCACTGGAACCATATCTGCGTTGAGTACTGGACTCCAGACGCCTGTTACAGATATTTGTGCCGAAATAGAAGAAATTAAAAATAGAGTTAGAAAGAAAGCAGTCGCCTTCTTGTAAAGGATCTTACAACTAATTGACATATAAGGATGTTAATAGCTGACCAGTAAAGTCTGGTCTACAAAGGGTGAAAAATATTTAAGGATTGGCTCAAGCAATCTCTAAATTTGATTGATAGAGACACGTATCAAGAAATAGCAAGCAGTCATACTCACAATAAATACGTAGTGCTGAGATAAATAATGGATGCAAACTTATGTAATTATTCCTATAAACTTTATCAGAATTAAATAATTGACAATTGGCATTCCAATAGCTCAAAATTTAAAAGCACCTGACAAATTAAAACAAAAAGTCAAGCGTAATATAAGACCCCATTAAAGTCGGAATGTCACTTCCTTATGCACTAAAATAACTGTCTGCTCAAAGACAATAGGAGCTCGAACAGTTGCAGAAACTTTACTTTTGATGCTCCAAAAGGAACTCAATTAAATTCTTAAGTCGCTCTTATCCTTTACACTTAAGGTGTTCGGACCAACTAAAAAAACTTCAATAATTTAAGTTGAAAATGTAAGGTTTGAGTTTACTTTTTAAGGCCTATTTCTCTAAGGCGTTCATCAAGATACTCCCCTGCTGTTATCGGCTCATAAGCCAATGGACTCTCCTCACTTACACAATCACCGAGACAAGTCAGATCCATCTCACTCTTAGGATGTAAGAAGAAAGGAATACTTAATCTAGGTACGTGCCATAAGTGCTTAGGAGGATTGATGACTCTATGAGTTGTCGACTTGAGATGATTATTGGTTAGTCTCTGGAGCATATCGCCCACATTGATGACTATCTCGTTTTCTTCTGGTGTGATATCTAGCCACTCCCCTTCATTATTAAGCAACTGGAGACCACCTGCCGATGCACCGACTAAGAGAGTAATCAGATTGATATCCTCATGTTGCTCTGATCTGATAGCAGATTTGGGCTCATGCGTAATCGGCGGATAGTGTATAGATCTGAGGATAGAATTGCCATCTTCTATATGATTGTCAAAATAGTGCTCATCCAGTTTCAAAAACAAAGCTATAGCTCGTAATAAGTTTCTGCCTGAGTTTTCAAAGGCCTTATAGAGTTTCTCGGATAACTCACTGAAAGCAGGAACTTCATCTACCCAAATGTTATCTGGATACTCCGCCTTACGTGGGTGGTCTTGAGCAACATACTGCCCTACTTGGAAGAATTCCTTGAGATCTGCCACCTTGGATTGCTTGGCGTGCTCGACACCGAAGGCCGTATATCCCCTTTGTCCTGCAAGCCCATCGAGAAGGTAAGTCCTCTTTTTTTCTACTGGAAGTGAGAAGAATTCCTTAGAAGAGCTGTAAAAATCGTCTACAATCTGCTTTGGGACCCCATGATTGACCACACCTACAAATCCGACTTCATGGAAGGCTTGCCCTATCTCCTGTACAAATTCTGCTTTCTGGCTAGGTGTCCCTTTAACAAACTTGTCAAGATCTACTACGGGAATGGTCCTTTTACTCATAGTACTATATTGTTTTGATTACGATTATTACAAAAATAGAAGAAATAAAAAAGTGTTGTCTAGCCCATAAAAACGCTACAATCTTGCCAAAATGCACATATGTATTGAACAATGTCACTATTTTTATACTTTTTAAGGCATAAACGGCAGATTTTCAACGTTATAGATAGGGGTAATACCCCATTTGATTGTCTTATAAAGTAACGAAAACTCATAGCATTCACCAGATGCATAAACCACCCTTGAGCATTAGAGAAAGCCTAATTGGGCTGCTTCTCACTATAATAGGTGTCCTGACACTTAGCCAAGACAGTACAGCTCAAGCACTTAATCCTACCACATTTACCAACAGAACTAACTTATTAGGATCATCTAACTTTAGTGGTGTAGCTATAGGTATAGCAGATATGAATGGAGATGGGAGAGATGATATCGTACGCTACAACCAAGGAACCGACCTTAATATCCAATATCAGACTCAACCAAGAAGCTTCTTTGACTATGAGCAGATTACTAAAGTCAGTAATACTTCTGAGTGGTCGACAGCTATAGGAGACGTAGATAGGAATGGCTATAACGACATTATCGTCGGTGGAGCTTTCAACAATCTAAAGCTGATCTATAATCAAGATGGTCAAAAGGACTATGTCACGACCAACATCCAAGGGTCTAATATCTTCATACAAGGCATCAATTTCATTGACATTGACAATGATGGTGCACTAGACATCTTTGCCTGCAATGATTTAGGAGACAATAGAAAGTTTAGAAATAACGGTTCTGGTATCTTCTTTTCTGATGCTAGCCTAATCGATACAGAAACTACAATCCCAAGTGACAATTCCGGAAACTACAGCAGTATCTGGACAGATTATGATAACGATGGTGACCTAGATCTCTATATCTCAAAGTGCAAAATAGGTGCTAACTCCTATGATGATCCTCGCCGTGTCAATATGCTTATGCGCAATAATGGTGACGGAAGTTTCTCAGAAGTTGCCAATAGTGTAGGTCTAAGGATAGGAGCTCAGACGTGGACTACGGATTTTGCAGATATTGATAATGATGGTGACATGGATGCCTTTGTGGCCAATCATTATGACGATAATCAATTGTTTGTCAATAACGGAGATGGAACCTTTACTGACATCACGGTTATCAGTGGACTTAATCCCTTTGTAGATAGAAACTCTGGTGTATTTCCGATCCAGACTCTTTTCAGAGACTTTAACAACGACGGTTATGTCGACCTCCTATTTACCGGTGACAGACATTTCTTATTCTACAATAATGGCAATAGAAGTTTCAGCATAGCAGAAAATCCATTTGGAGAAGATCAAATAGAATCTGTAGCCGTCGGTGACTTGGATCACAACGGATTTCTCGACGTCTATGCTGGGTATGCAGAACTCTTCACAACGCCTTCCAACATTCCAGATGAGATGTACCTCAATAATGGAAATGGAAATAATTTTATAGCTATCCAACTAGAAGGAACAGCCTCTAATATCAATGCCGTAGGTGCTCGTGTTGAGATATATGGGGACTGGGGAATCCAAGTAAGAGAAGTAAGATCAGGAGAAGGATATGGCATTATGAATTCGTTTACACAACACTTCGGAATCGGTACATCAACTAGAGTCGATAAGATAGTTGTTAAGTGGCCAACCGGAGAAACTCAAGAGTTAATCAATCCTGCCGCTAATGCCTTTCATAAAATAATAGAAGAATCCAATTGTGTTGGTTCTTGTAATGATGGAGACCCTTGCACCATTAATGACAGATATGATGCAGACTGCAACTGTACTGGTTTCTTACAAGATAGTGACGGGGATGGTATTTGCGATGCTGAGGATTTCTGCCCTAACTTCGACAACAACCTAATAGGAACGGCCTGTAGTGATGGTGATCCTTGCACAACTGGCGAAATCTGGAACGACAACTGTGGGTGTACAGGTGGCACGACAAGCGATAATGATAACGATGGTATTTGTGCAGCTCAAGATCCAGATGATAGTGACCCTTGTGTACCTGTCGCCAGTGGTACTGATTGCCAGCCTAGTGAGACTGACTGTAGCCTCTTTGCTTTTACTGGATTTGAAAATCAAGAAATGGGTGTATGGGTAAAAGGAGGAAATGCTGCTAACTATTCTAGCAATCCTGATTTTGCAGCCACTGGAAATGGAAGCTTTTTCTTAAGTGGAAATTTCGGGATGAGTTCTTCCATATTTACTGAAAGTCTACCACTCGCCGATATAGAAGCACTAGTGCTTAACTTCTCGTATCTCCCACTCAATATGCGTACAGGAGATGGGTTTGTAGTTGAATATGCTGCCGATGGCACTAATTATCAGATAGTCGAAACATTGATACACGGTGTGCAGTTTACAGAATTCAGGAGGACTGCAACGATCCAAATTGAAAACAGAAACTTTACAGATCTAGCTTCATTAAGAATAAGAACTACTACAGATGAGACGAGCAAGTATATAATGCTCGATGACATCGGCATAGAAATATGTGCAAGTGATCAACCAGGCTGCTTGGTAGGCTCTATCTGTGACGATGGCAACCCTTGCACAACAGGTGAAACACTAGATGCCAATTGCAATTGCGGCGGCGGTGATGTTATTGATTCTGATAATGATGGCGTATGTGATGCAGAAGATAATTGCCCATCATTTGACAATAACCTTATCGGTCAGCCTTGTTCTGATTCAGACCCTTGTACTACTGGTGAGACCTGGGATAACAATTGCGGTTGTAGTGGTGGAGTTGTGATAGATAATGATGGAGATGGTTTTTGTTCTGCCATAGACAGTAATGATAATGACCCTTGCGTCCCCAATAATTCTAATTGTACTGTAGGAACAGGTAGCGAAGATTGTACTACCCTGGCCTTTACTGGATTTGAGAATGGAGCGCTTGGCAACTGGCAAGATGGAGGGACTTCTGCTAGCTTATTAACAGATGCAAACTTTGCAGCTTCAGGAAGCTATTCACTTTACTTACAAGGTGACGATGGTTCTCAGTCAAGCATCTTCACTATCCCACTTAATGTCACAACCTATGAGAACTTAATGTTGTCATTTGATCTGATGACTTTCGAATTAGAAAACGGGGACCAACTGTTAGTGGAGTACTCTAGTGATGAATTTAATTACACAACCTATGCTATAGCAACGATAGGCCAAGAAGTCGATAATAATTCTAGATACAATATGGAATTACAATTGACTGGAATTCCATTCACTACACGGACTATTATACGCTTACGGTCAAGAAGTGATAGTCAGTCTGACTTTTGGATATTGGATAATCTTCGTCTAGAAGGATGTTCTGATAATGGTATCGATTGTGTTATTGGAACTGTCTGTGATGATGGCGACCCTTGCACTATTGGCTCTACTTATAACAGTGATTGCAACTGTGTAGGTGGCACCTTCTTGGATAGTGATAACGATGGCATCTGTGATCTAGATGACAACTGCCCTAACTTTGATAACGCCTTAATCGGACAACCCTGCAATGATGGCAATGCGTGTACTGTAGGTGAGACTTGGTCAGACAATTGTGGTTGTACCGGAGGAATCTTCCAAGATAATGATGGTGATGGATTTTGTTTTGCTTTTGATCCTGACGATAATGACGCTTGTGTGCCTGACAACTCAAACAACAACTGCGATGAAACAACTGCAGAAGTTGATTGCACATTAATAAGTGAAACAGATTTTGAAAACTTAAACTTTGGAATTTGGAATGACGGTGGAGATGGCGCTCGACATTTAGCAAGTGCTTTCCACTCCAATTCTGGAGATGAAAGTTTCTTTATTCAAGGTAATTTAGGCGAAGGTTCTAGTTTGGTTTCTGATCCACTCAACTTGACACGTTTTGAATCAGTACAACTAGAATTCCACTTTTTTGCTTTTAGTATGGAGGATAATGACAGATTCCATTTAGAAATAGGAAACAACAATGTCTATACTATTGCGAGAACATTTATCAGAGGTGTAGATTTTAATACCAATGATCGTATATCTGCTTCTCTAATCCTCGAAGACTTTACATGGACAGCTAGTACCAACTTTAGATTCAGAGCAGAAACAAATGGATTTGATGACTTCTTAATTCTAGATGACATCAGAATAAGTGGATGTGGCGATAGTGGAAATTGTATAGCAGGCACAGCTTGTAATGATGGCAACCCTTGTACCGTAGGAGAGACCTTAGATCAAAATTGCAATTGCACTGGAGGAATATATACTGATGTTGATCAAGATGGATTGTGCATAGGTAATGATATAGACGACAATGATCCTTGTGTTCCTGACATCAATAGTCCTGCTTGTGATAGTGGTGACGACGTATCTTGCGAAGAATTTATGTCAGAAGATTTTGAAAACAACACTCTCGGTGTCTGGATATCTGGTGGCACCTTCGGGTCTTTGCTCAAGAGTGAAACTTTCTCTAACGATGGATCATATATCTTTTATATCCGAGGAAATGCAGGACGATCATCCTCACTGATCAGCCCAGAACTAGGACTCAATGGATATGAAGCTATCGAAATAAACTTTGATTGCCTACCGCTGTCAATGGAGGCCGGTGATAGCTTTGTAATTGAAATAGCTGAGGATGGAGTAAATTTCCAATTGGTAAGAACCTATGTAGAAGGCGTTGACTTCACCAATGAAATGAGAAGTCAGATAACTGAGCTTATCGATAACTTTAATCTTACAAACCAGACACGGGTGCGGGTAAGAACTACTGCAGATAACGATGACTACATCATCATAGATGAAATTGCATTATCGAGATGCGATCAGAGTCTAGTCAACCAGCAACTTACCGATAGATCACGTGCACAAGTCCCGACTGTGAACGAAGATAAATTAGAGATTATAATTTACCCTAATCCTACAAGAGATATAGTAACGATTTCAACTTCTGGAAAATCTAAAGAAGGGAGTCTTAGAATTTATAATTCACAAGGGCAAGAGATAGAAGCTATTCAACTACAAAATCAGTCTACCAATATAGACCTATCAGAATACAAAGCTGGCTTGTATCTTTTTAGCATTAAAATAGATGGGCAAGAAAAAACAGAAGTCCAAAGAGTGGTCAAACAATAAATCTTATTTGATTAAAGCGTTGTTATTTACTATCGCCGCGCAGGTTTGTATCTTGATTTTTCCATCAGTAGTTGTGAGTCTCTAAACTGTATTAAATCTACAAGACTCATATTTTTATTTCTCTTCATAAAGGCGCTCACAATAGCATTACCAATATAAGCGGTAGTCCTACCTGGCGCAGCCTCAGGCATCCCTTGGGTAGTAGGCCCTGGGTTCAATAATTTGCTCAACTTAAGATGATTGGTGTCGTACATACAATCTAGTTCCAACAAAAAATCCCATACTGCCAACTCACTATTTTCAATCCAAGCCATTTGCTTTGATGTATATTCATAGATAATGCTATCTGGAGTAGTCGGCAATAATCTTTTAAGAATATAGGTCTTCTTCCCTTGATGAATCATCTGGTCAATGAAGCGTTTTCCAGGTGCTGTGCCGATTGCATCTTCGACAAGAATTTCTATAGTTTTTTTGACAAGATGAGATCGATCATAGGTTCTGGTCAAGTAATCAGAGAAAACTGGATCAGTAGGATTAATCGCTTTATAGTTATAGTCTGCACCCAAAAACATATCTAAGCCTATCCCAATTCCATCTTGTCCATCCATATCATCAAATATGAAGGGCTGATAACCAAACTCTGAAAAAAGCGTATAGAATTTAGGCACAGTAGCCTCAGGAAAATAATGCTTATAATATTTGAGCGCTTGCATCAGCTCGTTCTCGATAGCATCAACTTTAGGGTATACCGACTGGACTTCATCAGCAAGATTCTTAATTCTTTCGTCCGATAGGAAAGCACTCATTCTAGAATTTAGTGTATCTCTATTTGGATGATATAGCTCTAAGAGTCTCTTAAAATAGAGATCAGTCATACGTGGATACTTGATGAGCAGCTGCTGATAAGCTGTCTCAGGCTTACTAGGGTCCATCTGCATTAAAGCCTCCTCATATCTTATAAGATCTACTTCTACTTTAATATCAGAAACATCGGGAGTATTTATAGATGCTTTATCTCCTCCGCAAGAAAGAAGCGTTAAGGTCAACCCTAAGGCAAGAAAAGGGAACCGAATTGCAGAAGCTATAGTATTCATAAGTAGCATTTTGAAAATAAGATGCAAACATAATGAATGAACGCTTTCTAAGCGCTTTCTCGTATTCTAAACGCTGAGTGCTATAGCCCTGAAGACTAGAATTCTAGTGGAAGTGTGTGGAGGAAAGTTGTCTTGATAGGTATAAAAAAGGAAAAAGTAGTGTCAACCACAACACTACTTTTTCATCAAAAACCAACTAATCATTATTAATTAAAACAACTCGTACTTTTATTGAAATCAGCTACGAGAACTGATTACTTTAGGTTTCATTCTCAAGTACTTATAAGACAATATAATCTTGTCGCTACCCCTATGAAGTGACACCTTATTTACATAGTTAACGTATACAAATAAGTCATATATAACTATTTGCTTATATAATTAATTGAGGTTCTCAGTCTTATACAGTCTAAATCAACCTTGTAGACCACAAAAAAATTTCCTTATTTTTTCTCTTTTCAGACAACTTCATCTCCTACCTTGGGTTTCTGTATAGAAGAAGTAGACAAGAGAGAGACTAAATACAACTGATGTTACAAAAGAAGGTGCTTTTAGAGCTTATAGGATGGGTGATAACAGTTGTAGTGGTTGTATTGGTGTTATTGCCCATACACTCGTATATCGGCAGCAACTACCCCTTCTATGAGGAGAACATTGTCTTCATAGTAATTGCCTTGACCTTTATGCGATATATCTTCTTACTGAAACATCACTGGCTCTCGGCTTCTAAATGGATAAAGGCCCTATTTTTCTTTATTCCTATTCCTATCTTCTTCTATCTTATGGGAGGTTTCTATGATTTTCAGGCCTACTCAGATGAGGTCGGACTAGGAGCAATGTTAACTGGCCTTCCCTATGAGGCGCAGAGCAGTATAACTAAATACATAAGAACAGAAATGATCCTTTTCTGGTCGGCAGCTTTCCTTGCCAACCTTGCTATGCCTATACGTATGCTTATCTCCATCTGGCGAGAAATAAATAAGGGTACCCATTGATAGATTGGTTATCAGCACAGTATATTCAACTTTGATAAAAAGAAACAAATGAATAAAGTAGAGGAATTTAACGCCTATAGAGAGAAAATGAACGAGCGCATTAAGTCGGCAGACAATAAGGTGCTCAAGCGATTTTTTAGCTTGGACAATCAAGCTTATCAAGAAGGCGCCTTGGATGAAAAAACGAAAGAACTCTTAGGCCTCATCGCTTCTATGGTCCTAAGATGCGATGATTGCATCAGCTATCACTTAGGTACAGTCCATAAGCTAGGCGCAACGACAGAAGAAATCTTTGAAGTCTTTTCTATAGCTAATCTGGTCGGCGGCTCTATATGCATCCCGCACACCCGCAGAGCCGTAGAATTCTGGGATGAGCTCAACGGTCCGCCACAGGCGGATTAAAGGTCCTAAATGGACCTTTAAAGTTGAGCGAACTGCTGTACCAACAGCAGCGTAGACCACCCATCTTATTAGCTCTACAAAAAAACCTAGCCCTCAACAAAGTCAACGGTCCGACACAGGCGGATTAAAGGTCCTAAATGGACCTTTAAAGTTGAGCAAACTGCTGTATCAACAGCAGCGTAGACCACACAGCTTAGTAGCTCTACAAATAAAACCTACC
>CALBWK010000004.1 GCA_937969415.1 uncultured Saprospiraceae bacterium
CTTAGATAAACATTGAAATTCAGTTTTCTATTAGATTCCTCTGAAAGACCTAAACTAAAGTTCTTATCTATTTGCAAATCCGCATTCAATACCCATGGCAATCTTGTCTGGTTAATGGCCTCTACAATCTGTACATTAGTAGGTGTAGAGATATCACCAAAAGTTGTGAATGGTCTACCTGATACCCCTGTCAACAATAAGTTGACACCAGCATCACCAAAGATGTGATTGCCTGCAATCATAGGTCCTTCTCCTTTAGCAAATCTATAATCTGCTACAGCTGTAATTCTGTGTCTCTCATCATTATTTAGTGGTAATAAACTTCTGATGTTTCTTCTTGAATTTGTTCCACTAGAAGAGTTTCTTCCCGAACCAGTACCATCAGCGAACTGAAGTGTATACGTTGCATTCAACTGGAAGTTTCTTGTTCTTCTTAGATCATAAGCAAAAGAGAATCCTTTAACTGTACCAAAATCCAAGTTGTCAAATGTTGTATAAGACCCTACGTTAGGCACGAAGTTGAACGTTCTTGCTTGGATCTGATCTCTCAATTCCTTGTAATAAGCAGAAACCTTTATCGCTGATGAATTAGATATTTTCTGTTGGAATCCTACTTCGTAATCGATCGTCTTTTCAGTTCTCAAGTTTGGATTACCCGCCGGAGCGCCAGCACTAGAAAACCTATTACTATCATTGAAGTAGAAATAATCACCTGCGGTCTGTATTACTGCTGCAGAATTGGGTCTCTGTACGAGTACATCATAGTGTGCAAAGAAACCTGCATCCTCTGAGATAGGGAAAGAGAAAGCTAGTCTTGGCATAATATTTAACTCCGGCTCATAATCTTCAAATGAACCATCTGGATCAAAACTATCAATTGTACCATCAGCTTGTCTCTCGTAGTACTGAGGATTTCTTCTGAAATCTTCTTGCTCTATGTAGGCTGGATTGATAACATCACCTCCAAACAAGGTAAATCCATCTGTAGTCGTTCCATCTGGATTGAACCAAATGTTACCCTGTCTGTAACCTATAACTTCCGAACTACCTTCTCCTGCTAGATAAACCTTATAGTCATCTTGTACAGATGCTGGTTGTGTAAGCTCAGGATTATTTGAGTAGAAATCAGAAGCTGACTGAATCTCATTAAATGAGAAAGGATCCTTCAACACTCTGGTGTTCGCATCATAATAATCTAATCTTACACCTAATCGGAATACGATATCCTTAAAGGTGAACTTGTCTTGCAAATATCCAGCTATATAGTTAGGCGAGAATGGTGCGACATCAAAAGTTCTACTACCATTTTCATCAACTCCTGTGAAGTAATCGTTGAATGTAGTGGTATTAGGAATTTTGTTGCCTAGGTAATCTGTACCAAAGTAGCTGAGACCTAAGTTGTTGAAGTTATTCAACTCACTAGGAGAGAAGTCACTTAATTCTAAGATAGAAGGATCCAAACCATCTGAATTAACCCTATCTGTAATGTCTAAGTTTAACTTTTCTCTGATAGCTCTAAAGAATCGATTGTCAGGGAACTCATCTGCCTCGTTATTTGGCGCATACTCCTCTATCATTTCTCCTGAGACTGGATCTAAGAAAGTTCCAATTATCTGTGTCGTATCTACTCCGTTATTGATATGGTTATTTGTAATTCCTCTCATCAAAGTCCACAAAGCTCTTGGCGCAATTTGCCAGCTTCTTTGGATTCTTTGTTCGTAAGTAAATCCAAACTGGATGTTGTGCTTACCATCATTAGATCCACCTGGGAAAATATCAAATCCAGAATTAACATTGACCGTGTATCTTTCCTCTTCTGTCTGGAAAGCTAAGTTGTATACCTGGCCTACGTTGTCAAACATATTGAAAACAGTTGATTGTACATTGTTCTCTATACCGTTGACATTGTTGTAATCCAGTACAGAAGCTGCAGGATTGATAGTTGTATTTCTGATATACTCTCCAGGCACATCAGATAGGCCTTGAAATGCAAAAGGGACACCATTAACTAAGACAGTAGGTCTCGTCCAAGTATCAGGATCTGAAACTTCACTTGATTGTTTAACGAAAGACACTTCTTGTTCCCCCCAATAACCATAATTGAAGTAGTTGTCTTCGTGTCTGAAATCTTCTTGAGAACCATTGTTTCTTTCATAACCAAACTGTAAGCTATAAGATGCATTTCTAATAGTAGAGGTAGATTCATCTTCTGCATCTATACCTTGGCTACCTAACTTATGTCTGAATCTTACAGAACCTCTATAACCTGTTCTAAGATCATATGGATTGTTTGTCCAGTTTAACAAACTCCAAGCTCTTGTAGGATCAAATCTATTGCTCTGATCAAAGTAAGAACCTGAGAAACTCAAGTCCATTGCGTCTGATAACTTGGCATCTATCTTACCACCTATATTGAGATCTACATTTTCATCATTAGGTTGTGCATCGATAGGTGCTTGGATATCAGATGACGTCAGAAATTGTGGTGCAGGGAAAGCTGTACCATCAATGTATCTAATAGGTGTTTCCTCTAGCGTATTGATCAACTCTTCAGATGCTCTATAGACACCAACTGCGGATGGAGCAGAATCTGCTACATTTCTATATTGCCCAAATAGTCTAAATCCAAGAATGGAATTTCCGTCATCCTTCTTGAGGATCGGTCCACTAACGTTAGCATTGATTAGGTTATATCCATAAGGATCTAAGAATTCACTTGTTTCGAGCTCAAGGCCTCCCGTAAACCTACTAGATGGACCCTTAGTAGAAATAGAGATGGCTCCACCAGTCACATCACCATATCTGGCTTCTATACCTCCGGTGATAACTTGTAGCTGCTCTATCTGTGCTTGAGGTACCATATTGGCCGCATTGGCTGCATTTACACGGATACCATCGATGTAGTATACAGTGTTTTCTGGTCTTGATCCTCTAATAGATATGTCATTACCACTTACAGATACCCCTGCAGAAGTCGCTGCGATGGCTGCAATATTCTTAGTAGGTAAGGCCTCTATATTCTCTGAGGTTAAGACGTTTCCTTGTGTTGTATTATCAAATTCCACCAACGGAACTTCATATCCTACAATGACTGCTGTTTCTAGAAGGACACCTTCTGAGATAGCAACATCAACAAGAGTTGTCTGACCACCTTTGGCAACCACACCAGAAATTCTCTTGGCTTGGTATCCTACATAAGAGGCCTCTATGTCATAAGTCCCTGGATCTACATCTGAAAAGAAGTAGTTTCCATCAAAGTCGGTTTCGGTACCTGTTACGAGAACACCCTCTTTATAGAGGGCTACCGTTCCGATGAGAATAGGTTCTCCTGTTGTCTCATCAGTGACTTTTCCTTGCAATTGGGTCTGGCCAAAGGCAATAGAAGAGAGAAATAGACATAGAATGAATAGTGTAAATTGTTTTTTCATTCCTTAGCTTTTGATTATCAGTTAATTAGCTTCAAATTTATTATGAAGCCCACAATGTTAATAAATATTTAAATCCTCACATAATTAAAGTATTAGCAAGTCTTAACGTCGACATGTTGGTAAGACTAGAGTGCACTTATCTTCGTCAAGAGAGTCTCTGCAATTTTGCGCAGGGACTCATGCGTCCAGCCCGCTACATGCGGCGTCAATACTACGTTTTCAAGGCCATATAGCCTATCATATAGCTGATCTTCTTCAAATGTGAAGGAATGTGGTTTTTCATTTTCAAAAACATCCAGACAAGCGCCTGAAAGGTGGCCATTTTCCAGTGTTTGCAGTAGGGCTCGCGTATCCACTACTGCGCCTCTAGATGTGTTGATCAAAACAAGGCCTTTCTTACAATTCAAGAGAAAATCTTTATTTATCATCTTCTCGGTCTCCTCTGTAAGTTGAACGTGAAGGCTGATTATATCAGCTTCTCTTTGTAGTTGATTGATTGTAACTGACTCAATATTGGATAAATCTTCTGGTATATCCAATACATAGGGGTCAGTATAGGTTACTCTAAGTGCCCATCGAGACAACTTTCGGGCTAAAGCTTGTCCTGTATTGCCAAATCCGATCAGACCAATGGTCTTGCCAGCGAGTTCAAAACCCCTGTTTTCTTCCCGTTTCCACAGCTTTTGTCGAACCTCAGTATCTCCACGACGGATATTATTAGCCAGACAGAGCAACATTCCTATAGCGTGCTCAGCGACAGCATTTCTATTCCCCTCAGGAGAATTGAATACGGCTACATTACATTGTTGAGCAGTGGGCAGGTCTATAATATCCAACCCAGAACCGAGTCTACCTATAAATCTGAGCTCTTTGCCCAGCTTAATTCGCTCGGCTGTCATCTTGATTTTAGTATTAATAATAATACCGGTGAGAGTGGGCAACATAGTCTCTAGTGCCTTAGGGTCAAAATTCTGATCATAAATGACCTCATAACCCATTTCTTGTAGACCTTCGATAAGACAAGGATGCACATAATTTGTGACGAGTACTTTCACTACTTAAGTTTGTCCCAATTTTAACCCAAATATCCTAGATAACCATCATATGCAACGAGCCCATATAGATTTCCTCTTGGAGAAGACAGGCCTTCCTAGCAAAAGTGTGCACGCTGTCATAAAGTTACTGGATGAAGGTAGTACTGTCCCATTTATAGCACGGTATAGAAAAGAGATGACGGGATCGCTGGATGAAGTGGCTATCCTCCAGATTCAAGAAGCTTATCAACAGCTCAATGACCTCATCAAGCGTAAGGCAACCATCCTCAAAACTATAGAAGAGCAAAAGGCTCTAACCCCAAAACTTAGAAAGGAAATAGAAGTCTGTATGGATAAACAGAAGCTTGAAGACCTCTATCTTCCATTTAAGAAAAAAGTAAAGACACGAGCAACTGTAGCCATCGAGCTGGGACTAGAACCTCTAGCCAAAACGATTATGTCCCAGCAAGTCCACAACTTATCTAACGAAACCAAACGCTTCATCAATAAGAAAGTAAAAAACAGTGAAGCGGCTCTGGCGGGTGCTCGAGATATCATCGCTGGGTGGGTCAACGAAAATATCAAAGCAAGAGAACTTGTCAGAGGAAGTTTTTCAAGATTTGCCCTTATAGAATCCAAAGTCGTCAAGAGTAAAAAAGAAGATGCCATAAAATTCAAACAATACTTCGAGTATTCGGAACCACTTAAGAAATGTCCATCCCATAGAATATTGGCGATGTATCGCGGAGAGTCTCTTGGATACCTGAGAGTCAAACTCAGCATAGATGATAGTTATGCAACTAAGGGTATAAAGCGCGGATTAATTAAAAACCTTAGATCAGAATGTGGTCAACAGATAGCGTTAGCCATCTCAGATGCTCTCAAGAGATTAATAATACCAGCTGTCGAAAATGAATTTAAAAAAGCTGCCAAACTCAAGGCAGATAAAGCCGCGATCGATGTCTTTTCTAAAAACCTTAAAGAGTTACTTCTCGCTCCACCCCTAGGAGAAAAGAAAACACTAGCTATAGATCCGGGCTATAAGAGTGGCTGCAAAGTTGTTGTCCTAAATCCACAAGGCGGGCTGATACATTATGAAAATATATTTCCGCATCCTCCACAAAAAAGAACAGACGAAGCCATAGAAAGACTGATGCATCTCATAGAAACGCATAAGGTAGAAGCGATTGCTGTCGGCAATGGTACAGCTGGCAAAGAAACTCTAGCACTTGTAAAAAACATAAAATCAAATCATCCGCTAGAATCTTATATGATTAATGAAAGTGGTGCTTCTATTTACAGTGCTTCCAAATTGGCAAGAGAAGAATTTCCAAATCATGATGTGACTGTTAGGGGCGCTGTTTCTATCGGTCGACGTCTGATGGATCCCCTAGCAGAATTGGTTAAGATAGATGCCAAGTCTATCGGTGTCGGTCAGTACCAACATGACGTTGATCAAAAACTACTCAAAGAAAGCCTAGACACCTGTGTTATCTCAGCCGTCAATTCTGTTGGCATCAATCTCAATACAGCTAGCGCTACCTTACTAGAAAAAATTTCTGGCGTGGGTCCTACCTTAGCACAAAATATTGTAAACTATAGAAAACAAAATGGTGAATTTGTTTCTAGAATTGCATTAAAGAAAGTGCCAAGGATGGGGCCGAAAGCATATGAACAGTGTGTTGGATTTTTGAGAATAAAATCAGGCAAAGTTCCTCTAGATGATACTGGCATACATCCTGAATCTTACTCAGTAGTCAAAGAGATGTGCAAGGCAACAAACAGTGCAGTTGACAAATTAATTAACAACCTAGATCTCATCAATCAGATAGATCCTCAACAATTTGTACAAGCTGAGAAAGGGTTACCGACGATTCTAGATATAATAGAAGAACTTAAGAAGCCTGGCTTAGACCCACGCGGCAAAGCGGAAGCTTTTCAGTTTTCTGCCAACATCAACAAAATCAGTGATCTTCAAATAGGCATGCGATTACCAGGGATTATCAACAATGTTACAAAATTTGGAGCTTTCGTTGATATTGGTGTAAAGGAGTCTGGTTTGGTACATATATCTCAGATTAGAGATGCGTATGTAAGTGACCCCTCAGATATTCTAGCGGTCAATCAGAGAGTACAGGTAAAAGTCATCGGTATAGATATAGGACAAGGGCGCATTACTCTATCGATGAAAGAGTAATAATCTTATAGGTTGTTAAACCTCTCTTAATACTTTGGGATGCTAAGGGAATAAATCAATCTTCACGTTTTGTTTTCTGATATCATTTTCTCTTTATAAATTACAGTGTGAGTAGAATTATAAGAATAATAGGATTTATTGTTGCCGTATTGTTGACTAGCCAAGTCCTTAATGAAACGCAGGTGAAAGCTGATAAGCGGGATGAAACAATCGTATTAAGCACCCTTCCGCAAGTCATAGAGAGTGTAGACATCAATAAGCAATTTGATTGGGCAGGTGAGATTATGCCTAGCAACTTCGATACACGAGAGCGGCTGGATAGAGAATTGTCTGTCAATGCCTATTGGCAATCATCTACTCTACTCAATATAAAGGCTGCAAATCGGTATTTTCCTGTTATAGAACGCATACTTGCAGAAGAGGGTGTCCCTGACGATTTTAAGTATTTGGCAGTGGCTGAGAGTAATCTTAGAAATGTTGTTTCCTCCGCGAATGCTAAAGGTTTTTGGCAATTCAGAAAGTTAGCTGCTAAAGAAATGGGTCTAGAAGTTAATGACGAAGTAGACGAAAGATATCACGTAGAGAAAGCAACGCGGGCAGCTTGTAAGTATCTTAAGCAACTGCATCGTCGGTTTGGCAACTGGACTAATGCCTCCGCCGCTTATAATATAGGACCTACAAATTTTTCTAGGATTTCCAAAAAACAAGGAGAAGACAGTTTTTATAACCTCAACATTGGAGAAGAAACAAGTCGGTATCTATTCAGACTTATTGCCATCAAAGAAATACTAGGCAATTATCAGAACTATGGCTTCTATATTGACATATCTGAAAAATATCCGCCTCTAGATAATTATTATGAAGTTACAGTAGATAAGTCTGTAGATAATTGGGGAGAATTCGCAAAAGAAAATGGTGTCACCTATAGAATGCTCAAGGTTTATAATCCTTGGTTACGTGATCATTCCTTAACTGTAATCAAAAACACATATAAAATACGACTCCCAAGAAGTGTCAACTAGATAAACTTGGGAATTACAAACTCTACTTTAGTCCCTCCTAATTGACTATCTGAAATTACAATTTCTCCTTTGTGGTCACGAATTATACGATTACATATAGAAAGCCCTAAGCCTGTTCCTTTAAACTTTTGTTTTGTATTTAATTGTTTATAAGGATCAAAAATTTCTGTCCTGCATTCTTTTGGAATTCCAATACCATTATCGGAGATGCTAATCAATACATTATCTTTTTTATCTGTGGCATTGACCTTGACAATCGGTCGCATATTTGTTTTAGAAAATTTAACCGCATTTGATATCAGATTCTGTAATACCTGATACAGTTTATTTCTATCAGCAACCATTGTTATTTGAGGCACATCCAAAATTATATTGGCATTAGAAGAGCTGAGACTTTCTTCAAGATATCTAAGCACTTTGTTAATCAAGTCTGGCAATTGAAACTCTGAAGTAATTAGACCTTGAGATTTTACTCTTGAATAATTAAGAAGATCAGAAACCATAGTAGAAAGTGACTGGGTCCCTTCTTTAATATATTGAAAATACTTCTTATCACCTTGCTCCAACTTCGCTTCTATCTTTTTTTCTAAAATCCCTGAAAAGCAAGAAATAGTCCTAAGTGGTGCCTTCATATCATGAGCAGCGATATGGGCAAATTGCTCCAACTGAACATTAGATTCTATATACTGCTTAAGCTCATCGTTAATCTTGGTGATTTGCTTCTCCTTATTTTCTAGAGACTCTGTCTGAAGCTTATTCTCTGTAATATCCGTCCCATAAATGTACAATCCAATATTATTTCCGTCTATATCATAAGCCGGCACATAAGTGCTTTTGAAAATCATTCTTTTGCCACTAGGCACAATCATATCCAACTCTACTTCTACTTCATCGCCACTCATCACCTTATCGTAGACAGCTTTATATCTATTAAATATACTTGGCGCTATATCTTCAATACAATTGCCAATCATATCTTCTTTTTTAATACCAAACCACTCTTCGTACTTGTGATTGATGTATCTGTAGACATAATTTTGATCTAAGTAGCACATAGACGACGTCATCGAACCTGTTATTTGTGCGAGCTGCTTTTCTTTGAATTCTATTTCTCTAGACTTAGAATCAAGATCTATTCGTCTTAATTGTCTTATCTTTTGATTAGAAATTCTTAGATCCTCTATAGTAGAATTGAGTAGAGACTCAGTAAGAATTCTTTCATTGACACATTCTCTTAAGTCCTTTTGTAATTTGGCAACCTCAATTTTGAGAAGCTTCAATTGATGATGCAATTCAAAGTCTTTTGGACTAACAGGCTTTCCTAGTAGAGTCGTCAAGTTTTCTAGATATTTCATATTCATATTGTTTATGAATACACAGTTGACAATTGGCAGTGGGGGCTCTTTATCTGATAGTGTATCGCTAATCATTAATCCAAAAGTATACCTACATCTACCAGAATATGACAACAAGTTTACAGTACTACTACAACTGTCCACAAGTGATGATTTTTAGCATATAAACAGCATAGCGATAATAGCAAATGACAAGTGCTTTACAAATGCTAGTTGCAGATTTCCATCCTAAACACCAGTATCGAGAATATAAAATGAGAAAAATACTTGTGGGCAGCACTTTATATCAATAATCTTGCAATCAATTAGATTCAGAATATCATAATTCATAATATGTCTTACTACTATAAATTCAATGTTATAACTGCTTTAACCTTAACCTTATTGGGGTTTAATATACCATCTGCAATAGGCCAATCAGATATAAAAGGTCAGATACAAACATCTGAAGGGCCTGCGGTCTATGCGAATGTGATCTTATATCAAGTCAGTGATTCTAGCCTTTATAAAGTAGAATCAACTGATCTTGATGGTGCTTTCTCCTTGAGAGGTATAGAATATGGTGAATACAAGCTAATAAGTAGCTACATAGGCTACGAAGATCTCACTGTACTTATCAGCGTATCTTCTAAGGAAATAGATTTAGGCACTTTGGTTATGGAGTCACAATCTGTACAACTTCAGACTGCTGTTGTAACAGCAAGGAGAGCGATGGTAGAAGTAAAGCCTGATAGAACTGTCTTCAATGTACAAGGCACGATAAACAGCGCTGGGGACAATGGACTTAATCTATTGAGGAAAG
>CALBWK010000005.1 GCA_937969415.1 uncultured Saprospiraceae bacterium
CTCAACCTGACTTTTGGGACTGGTTTGCCTTTCGGGTTAAAAGGTGATAATGAGATATTTAGAAATACCTTCCGCTTCAAGCAGTATCAGAGGGTTGATGTAGGTTTTGCTTATCAGATCTGGAATGAGACCAAGAGAAAAGAGAAGCCCTTACATATGCTTCGAGATTTTAAGAGTGCTTGGATCACTTTTGAGGTATTCAATATGCTGGATATTGCCAATGTGGGTTCTAATATTTGGATAAAGACCATTGGAGACCAGCAGTATGCCATCCCTAATTTCTTGACCTCACGTCGTATCAATCTCAAGTTTAAAGTCGATATCTAGTTGAATATCAGTTAGTTAGATATTGTTTCTGTGGGTTTGTAGAGGCATTTGTAAGCCCGAAATCCCTTAACCTAATCCTTAGGTATTGGATAGTTTCCTTTATATCTTCAATTTCTTGGATGTTTTCCAAAAAGCTTGCAGCGTTCTGAGTGCTGTAGTCTTTATAGATAGTGTAGGCAGGACTACACACAACCAACAAAACACTATTTAATGAAGTATTTTCAGCTTATAACCTTGGCAGGACTTCTATTGATAACCAGTTGTTATCAAGATAGGGACGACTCTGAGGAAATCATAATTACGCCTGTCCCAGTTCCCGAAACCATAACCGGTCTGTCTGGAAATCTGATCGACCCTAATACTGGGACTATTGAGCAAGACTATACACTCGTCATAAATGAGACAGAGCACGCTGTGGCATCTGAGGTCTTTTTTCTAGATGCTGTAACTGTCAAGAAGCAAGGTCAACTTTTAGAAGCGTATAGAGGAGAACAACTTATCGGTTTGGGGTTTAATCATCTCATAGAGTACGATCTCAATAAAGTCGAGCTAGTGACTATCAATGAGTCCACTCAACGCCTAGAGCCGGCGGGTGAGGAATGGACTTTAGATCTTGGTCCAGTCAGTCTATCTGTGTCCGGAGCTAGTATTTCAGCGTTAACTTTTAGAACTTCTGTAATGGATCAATTGAGAACTCAAATGGCTTTAGGGTCGACGGGTTTTGCGTTTGATACTGAAGGCCAAGCGCAGTTGCTCTCCACAGTACCTGCTTATGGATTTACATTGAGAAGCGCAGAGCTTGAGCGGCTTGAGGATATCGAATATCGCTTAGTTTTTGATGACGTGGATGCAGGTCAAGTGCTCCTACATTATAACAGAGCTAGTCAACAGTGGCATCAAATTGCACAGCTTTCTGAGAATATGATCAATGTAACCAAGCTCGGTTATTATATGGTCGCACTAGCCAACACAGGTGTGTATATACAAGGCCAAGTGCTGGCAGATGGCAGACCTATTTCTTTTTTAAGAAGTCAGATGGATCATCTTCAAGCTTATGAGTTTTATACTACTGAGCAGGGTAGATGGGGTGCGGTGCTCCCAGAAATGCAAGACGTAAAGCTTGATTACCTCACGCCTTGTGATGAACCCATTTCTGGTGTGAGTCTGAATGTACAGGAGGGCCAAGCTGAGCAAGTGAATGAAATCGCATCGGATGAACAGTCTTTCTTTCAATGGAGTGCGGAGGTGATAGATTGCTCAGGTGCCATTAGTATGGCAGATGGTGTCCAGTTATCAATAGGTGCAGATGAAGAGACTCTGTTATTTAGTGAAGGTGCCAGTGATATTCAACTTGCTGTCTGCGACTCAGAATTTAGTGTAGCGGCCTATTCGATAGATGATAATGAAGCAGGCCCAGCCGTAGAGTGGAATTCAGAATTTGAAGAAGAGTTAGGACTCATCGTAGGCTGTAATAATCTTGCAGATGGTTTTGTTTACTTGAAAATCCGCGATGACGAAGTTGTTTATTCTGATGTGGAAGCGGAGCAAGAAGCAGGAACCACAATTGTATCTGCCTTCGATGCACTTTTCTGGATTTCATTTAGAGGTACAACAGCAGATAGTTATAATGCTGAAGATATCAATATCGTTCTAGAAGACGCCAATTTTGGACAAAGCACAGATGGCTATATCATTGGTTGTGCTACCTCTGAGGTGGGCTGTGGGATTTCAGAATTAACAGTTACTCACTACCAAGAGAACAATGGCTTGCTCAGATTCTCCTTTAGTGGAGAGGTATTTATGAGGACTTACAGCAGTGCTGAATCTGGAAATTTTCCAGTCAGTGGTATCGTGCAGATTCGACTATAGGAATTAATTTCATTCATTATCTATTAGGCTAGGCAGTGACAGAACAACAAATAATTAAAGGATGTAAGAGCAAAGACCGGAAGGCATTTAAGGCTTTTGTGGATGAGTATTCCGCATTTATTTTTTCGATCTGCTATAGATATATGGGGTCGCATGAAGTCGCCAAAGATGCTTTGCAAGAGTGCTTGGTTCAAATCATCAACAACATCGATAAGTACAGTGAAATGGGACGATTTAAGTCTTGGGTCGGTACTGTATCTTCTTCCAAATGTCTCGATCTATTGAGAAAGGAGAAACGACATAAGTATGGAGATATTGATAAGGTTGCGGAACCTTGGTCCCCAGCGGAAGGGTCTATGAATCTAGAGTATGAAGATGTGATGAAGTTCATCCATCAGATACCCGATCGTTATAGAATTGCTATCAACTTGTTTCTAGTAGAGGGATACTCTCATAAGGAAATTGCTGAGCAATTAAATATTACCGAGAGTAGCTCAAGATCATTGGTGTCAAGGGCTAGGAAAATGATAGTCGAATCTTTTAATGAGGTTAGAGCTGCAGAAGAAAAAGTGTTAGGACAGTCAAATTTATTAACTGGTTTTAGAAAACTAAGGATTATCTAAATCCAATTAACAATTTCACTATGAAGAATTTACACAACAAAGAGAAACAATTCGCCGAGATATTATCGGATTTAAATTTTGATGTTAATACAGATGAAGTTTGGGATGCAATAGAACATAGATTGCCTCAAGAGTCGCCGTCTCGCAAGTGGCTGTTTTGGAAAATGGGTGGGCTTGGAATGCTAATTATGCTTCCTTTTTTAGGATACAAATATGTATTGGATACTGATGCTCATCTATCTATGGATAGGCAGACTGCCGAAGAGAGTTCTCTAATCAGCGTCGATGATAATGTTGTCTTTCAAAAATCTGCAGCCCTCGAAGCTGCAATAGAAAAAGTATCATCTGTAGCACAAGGTACTAGAGCCCAAGACGATGCAAGTACAATTATTCCAAGTGCAATTGTACAAAAGGAGAATTCTACTGAACTTAATAAGAAACATAGATCCTCAATAAGCTCTGTCGGTGTACAGGATAAAAGTGAATCATCGATGTCATCTTCTCCTTCCTTATTGATGCGAAATAAAGCTTTAGATAAGGTTGTGGATGAAAAAACTACTCTGCCTGTAAACGATAAAATAAGCAACTACCAAGTCGAATCATCGTCAAGAAATCAGATTTCTACACTAGGGATTTTAGATCATTTATTACCTAGCTCTTTGGCGATAGGAGAGCGAGATTTTAGTCCAGTCTTACCCAGTGTAGAGGTGCTTAGATCACCTCTAAGTTTGTATTGGAGTATTGGTGCAGGGGTGAACTTCAATATGCCGCATTATTTTACTAATCCGTCTGAAACAATCTCTCAATCTTCTTTGGGTCAATTAGAATCTACCTTGCCTGGAGCAACACTTTCTATGTCTGTAGGCTTAGAATCTGATAAAGGCTGGCGTTTCTTCGGTGGTCTAAGATATAATCAACTAGTCAATCTTTATAGTAATCAAAACTTCAATTCTAATAGCGAATTAGTCGATGGAATAGAATCCTTGTCACTTGACGAGAATGGAGGTTCTACACCAATTTCAGGACAAGTAGAGCAGCAAACAATCAGACAAAATGATATTAACTGGCATCGTCAGTTTCACAACATAGATGTTATGGCAGGGGTAGGGAAGCGTATTCTAAATATCAATAAATGGAGTATTGCTGCAGAAGCGATGGTGGTATTAAATACTTTCTCTGCAAGTAGCGGATATGTTTTTACCAATGACTTTAATAGCATAAATAAATTTCCTCAAGAAATAGACAATCCTTTTGAGACGATGGGTCTAGGTACTGCGTTCTCTTTACAAATCGAACGAGATTTAAATAAGAGCTTTACGGTATTCTGCGCTCCGTCTTACTCAAAATATTATAAACGATTGAATTCGGACAGTTTTTATACAACCAATAATTCTCAACTAGGACTTCAGTTTGGCTTGAAGTACTGGCCAAGAGGATAAATTATTTAAAAACTTAATTCATTATGAAAAACTTTCTTTTTTTTCTGATTTTATTCTTTTGTTGTCTCACACAAGTTGAGGCACAGACACTGGCTTGCAATGCACTTGTTAAAGTTGCCTTAGGTACTGATGGTGTAGCAGAGATTACTGCTGATATGTTACTGGAAGGTGGTCCTTATGACTATGATTCTATGACTGTTGTCCCTTCTTCTGTCACGACTGTAGAAGTTGGTTTGCAACAGTATACCGTTACGGATGCTAATGGCAATTCGTGCTGGGGGGCACTTGAAGTATTTAATACGATTGGTTCTTCGCTAGCTTGCATAGCTCTGGTCAATGTTACACTAGATGCTTCTGGTGAAGCTGAATTAACTCCTGGACAGCTTTTAGCTACAAGTGGTGCTGTTGATTATTCTGATTTAACTATCACTCCAGAAGTAGTTACGCTTGCTAACAGTAAAGGAGTGTATACGGTTACTGATGAAACAACTAATAACTCTTGTTGGGGTCAGTATATAGCCACTTCTCTTAATCCTGCAGGAAATCAAAACTTAATATGTAACGGTCAAATCAATGTGTCGGTGGACCCTTGGGTGTGTTCGGCAACAATAAGTCCTGATATCCTATTAGAAGGAGGTCCATATGATTTTAGTACAGTCACACTTTCTGAATCTGAATTGGCTGTTGGTAATCATTCTGTTACAGTCACAGATAATGCTACTGGTAGTTTTTGTTGGGGTACGGTGACTGTTGTAGATAACACGCCTCCTATTGCTATTGCAGTTCAAGATATTGTTGTAACCTTAAGTAGTCAAACTGATTCCATAAAAGTATTTATTGATCAAGTAAATAATGGCAGTTTTGATCCTTGTTCTGAGGTTACCTTGTCTCCGGAGTACTTTACTTTTGGATGCGGTGATTTAGGTGTCAATCAAGTGTTTTTGATAGTGACAGATGCTGCAGGAAATTCCAATTCAGTTTTTGCTGATATTATAGTAGAGACTGAGGGACCTATCTTCTTGGATTGTCCTGGTGATATTGTCGTCAATTGTTCTGACGTTTTTTCAAGCTTAGCTGACCCAACAGTTACTCCATTGTATTGCATAGATGCAGTATCATATGGGGAACTGAATGGGATAGACATAGATGGTGATGGTGAGATTGCTGATGTTATTGGTCCTGATGGAGATGTATATTTAGAAGCTGATACAAGTTGTTCTGACTTTGTTTTTCAGCGTCAATGGTCTGTTCAGGGCAAAAATTGCTCACATAATGTCTATGTGAAAAATGATAGCCCTTTCGATGAAACAAGCATAGTGTGGCCTGAATCAAAATCAATTGACTGTCTTGATGAAGCTTTTGACGAGCCAATCTGGGCAAGAACCTGCGATTTCATTGGGTTTACAGTTGCAAGTGATACTCTACACTTTGATAGTGTTAGTTGTATCAGAATCATTAATACTTGGACTGTAGTCAATTGGTGTACAGACAACGTATATATGAGTACCAATATTCTTGATTACGCTAGTAATACAGCACCACAATTAGAAGTTCCTTTGGATTTAACGATTGATGGTTTTGTTGATGAGTTGACCTTTTCGGCGGCAATAGAAAGTAATTGTCCTAGTGAAGTTTATAGATGGGAGGTTACAGTTGATTTGAATTCTGATTTGAATGATGATTTTCAATGGAGTTCTTTTGCACCAATTGATTTAGGGACGAATGCATCGCCTCTGTGGGATGATGACAATGGTGATGGCGTACTCGATATAAGTGTTGGAAATCCAGGTGATTTTGACAATGCCAACTCTATTTATACTCGGTCTACCGATACTTATGATATTAGTATACCATTTGGGTTTGTAGCGATTCCTGCTAATGAAAGGCACAGAATACTTTGGAAAGTATTTGATGCTTGTGGAAATGTTACTTCTCAAACATCATATTTCACGATTACGGAAACTATTTCTAGCGAGGGTCCAGTGCCAGTATGTTTAAAAGTGATTGCTTCTACAACGAGTGGAAGCAATGATGTAGTCATTTTGGCAAAGGATTTTGATGGTGGAAGTTATGATAATACAACTGCATCTGAAAATCTACGATTCACATTCAGCGATGTTGATCCTACACTAGATGTAGATTTTGATCCTCAGAGAAATTCCTCTAAGAAAATTTATACAGACGTTGTTGGATCATCTTTTTTAACTGAAGAGATATATGTTTGGGATGAGGACGGTAATGTTAATTCTTGCCTTGTTAATCTAAGTCTTTTAAATCCATTTTTTTCAGGTGTAGAATTTAGTACGCCAGATATGATTGTTGAAAAGGGCGATCGCATTTGTGTGCCTTTATATGCTGAGAATTTTAATTGTATTAATTCTCTTGAAGGTAGTTTAAGTTGGGATGCTTCTGTTTTAGAATATGCCAATGTAGAGAATATCGCACTACCTGGTGCTGACAGTGGTAACTTCAATACGTTTTTCACTGGGGAAGGCAAGTTTTCGTTTTCTTGGTTTGATGATGTAACAAACTTTAGTGGCTTTACCTCTTCTGCCACAGATCCTTTGTTCGAATTATGTTTTGAAGTAATTGGTGATATTGGAACAAGTTCGATTGTAGGTTTGAGTTCGGACCTAACTCCTCCCAATGTTTCTGCTGTTGGTGATAAGAATGATCCCACTCAACCTACGGTCAATTTAGATTTTGTTAGCCAATCTGGAGTCGTTACTGTAGGATCTTCTATGTGTGACGAGATGTCTATACAATGGCCATTGGATATAATTGATATCACCTCTCATAATCTTTCAGTAAATACAGTTGAGGAGATTGTTTCTATAGATAATTTGACTAGTGTTTTAGGATTTGGTAATGATAAGGTTGTGCCAATTTTGAGTGCGAATTGTGATTTTGTTAGTTCATTTTCCGATGAAATATTTGATCTAGATGATGGAGAATTTTTAGTCTCTCGAGAGTGGTCAGTGCTTGATTTTAGCGATACTACAGTTTATGGATTTTCTCAGTTAATTTCGATTACGCCAGATAACACTTACATCTGTGATTTTTTACCTAATGATGCAGCAGTAGGTGATTGTGGCTCAGGACATACAGATACTGATGATGTAGAGTGGCCTGCTGATATAAATATCGGAGACCATAGAATTACGCCATCTGAATTAGTTGCTTTTTCTTCTATTGCAGCGCAGAACTCAAGACCAGTTTTTGTTAATACTCCTGATTTATATACAGCCACATATGAGGATTTATTAGATTCTCTAGGTCAAGATTTATTGGTTGTAGGTAGACGATGGTCTGTAGTACGGGAAGGTGTTCCTGGTACAGTATGGACGTATACACAGAGACTCAATATTGATTTGGCAATGCTGGTAGGTCTAGTGTCTACTAATACAATTAGCTATAGAGCCTTGCCTAATGTGAGTGTAAATGATGTTGTATCCACTGACCTTAATGGATTAGC
>CALBWK010000006.1 GCA_937969415.1 uncultured Saprospiraceae bacterium
TCTTACTGTATTCGGACAGTCCGAGAGATGGCAACAGAGGGCAGAATACAAGATGGATATAGACTTTGATGTCAAGAAGCACCAGTTTAAAGGAGAGCAGACCATCAAATATTTCAACAATTCACCTGATACACTACACAACTTATTTTACCATCTATATTTTAATGCTTTCCAGCCCGGCAGTATGATGGATGTGCGGTCTCTTTCTATTGGCGATCCAGACAGAAGAGTAGGGGATAGGATCTCAAAACTAAGCAAAGAAGAAATCGGTTACCACGAGATCAAGTCTTTTAAGATCAATGGTAAAAGTGCACCATATCACGTTGAAGGCACTATACTAGAAATCCAACTCAACAAGCCAATATTACCAGGCAAAACGGCTAAGCTTGAATTAGAATTCGAATCTCAAGTACCTATACAAATACGTAGATCGGGGAGAGATTCTGACGAAGGCATCAGTTATTCTATGTCTCAGTGGTATCCTAAACTCTGTGAGTATGACTATCAAGGATGGCACTCCAATCCATATGTAGGCAGAGAATTTCATGGTGTATGGGGAGACTTTGATGTCAAGATCAAAATCAACAGAAAATACGCAGTTGCAGCGACAGGAACACTCCAAGACGCCAAGGATATGGGGCACGGCTACTCAGACAAAAACACTGCAAAAGGAGGACTCTTCAAGAAAAAATCTCTGCAATGGCACTTTAAGGCTAAAGACGTACACGACTTTGCTTGGGGTGCAGATCCAGACTATACACATACCATCAAGACCACAGATGCTGGTACGACGCTTCACTACTTTTATCAAGAAAATGAAAAGACAAAAGATGTATGGGAGAACCTACATAAAGCGATGAATGAGGCTGAGAAATTTATGAATAAGAAATATGGAAAATATCCATATCCGAGCTATGCATTCGTACAAGGAGGAGACGGTGGTATGGAGTATCCTATGCTGACATTAATTACGGGTGAGAGAAGCTACCCGAGTCTAGTAGGCGTTTCTGTTCACGAATGGATGCACAGCTGGTACCAGATGGTACTCGGCACCAACGAAGCATTATATGCGTGGATGGACGAAGGGTTTACCTCCTTCGGAAGTGCCGAGGTTATGAATCACTTAAGAAAAAAAGGTATCCTTCCTGGAGAAACAACTGACAATCCGCACAAGAATGCAGTGAGAGGGTATGCTAGATTTTCTCAATCAGGAAAAGAGGAAGCCTTAAGTACCCACGCTGACCATTTCAATTCCAATGGTGCATATGGAGTTGCTTCCTATACTAAAGGAGCAGTATTCTTAAAGGAATTAGAATATATAGTTGGCAATGAAGCTTTTGGTAAGAGTATGCTGAGATACTTCAATGAATGGAAGTACAAACATCCCAATCCAAATGACTTTATCAGAGTGGTAGAAAAGACTTCAAGACTTGAGTTAGACTGGTTCAAAGAGTACTGGGTATATACAACAAAGACTATAGATTATGGTATAGAATCCGTGCAAAAAGTCAATGGTAACAATGAGATCAAACTAGTCAAAACTGGGTTAATGCCAATGCCACTAGACATCACAGTAGAAATGGAGGATGGCTCTACACACAACTATTACATTCCATTAAGAATTATGAGAGGAGAAAAAGGGAGCGACAGTTTTAGTGGAGAGAAGAGAGCTGATTGGCCTTGGACGCATAGCCATTATGTTTTGAATGACTTACCAGTAGGCACTATAAAAAGTGTGATAATTGATAAGTCAGAAAGACTAGCCGACGTCAACCTTGCTGACAATATCTGGCCACAACTTGAGGTCGAAGAAAACTAAAAGACCTTCCACTAAATCGAATAAAAAAAGCCCAAGTCATACATATGACTTGGGCTTTTTTTATATCTGCTTTAACAAAAGAGGTTTAGGCCTTACCTTTTGATAATTTCTTTTTACCTGGAGTAACCTTAGCCATCTTGACTGCTTTTTCTGCATTAACGACTCCACCAGCTACACTTAGTTGACTGAATGGAACCATTTCATCTTTCGTACCTGGAACAATAACTTTATCATTCAACTTAGTTACAGAAGACATCAAAATATTCTTGACTTGTACAGCCGTTAATTGAGGAAAATATGATCTCAACACAGCAGCTACACCAGCTACAACTGGAGCTGCCATACTTGTACCTTGTAGGTTACGATACTCATCATCTGGAAGAGTAGAATAGATTGCCATACCTGGAGCAAAAAGGTCTACATTCTTAATGCCATAGTTAGAAAATGGCGCTGAGAAATTTTCGCCGCCCGCATAATTCAAAGCACCAATCTCCATCCAGTTTTCATAGTACTTATCCTTAGCTTTAAATATTCCTAAGAATCTTTTTCCTTTATAATGATCGTTAGGGAAGTTGTCCGTAGTATCATTATTCTGAGAGCTATTACCTGCTGCGTGCACCAATAATACATCCTTTTCTTTTGCGTACTGTATCGCTTCTTCTACAACTTTCTCATCCCAAGAGTAGCCTTTACCAAAACTCATATTGATGATGCTGGCACCATTATCTACAGCATATCTTATTGCATTTGCCACATCCTTATCTCTCTCATCACCATTAGGTACAGTACGTATAGACATAAGTCTTACATTATTTGCAACACCATCCATTCCGATATCATTATCTCTTACCGCTCCGATAATACCAGCAACGTGTGTACCGTGTAAGGCATCAGGACCCTCTACATCATTGTTGCCATAATACTTCTCTCTCTGGTTGCTGTAATCGTCACCTATTATTTGTCGTGTGTCAAATTCGGTATTGTAAGCATACTTGAGTTGTCCACCAAAGTATTCGATACCGCCATCTAATTCACTAAAGATGTTTGATTGCAAAGCCTCCAGACTTTCTACTTGATTGCCATTTGCATATTCACCCATTAAGATTTTGATGCCTCTATCTAACATTTCATCATCACCAGCATCAATAGATTCTAGAGCTTCTTGGGACAGTGGTGTATCACCAAGAGCTTTGCTCAGGGCCATAAAAGAATTTTTGACTGTTTCCTTAGAACCTTCATATCTGTCTAGTCCTTTTTGAGCACTTTCCAACTTTCCTTCTATTTCTTCTTTGACTTTCATATACAAGTCAAACTCCTTCTTATCCGACTTAGACAATTGATCTCTTTTAGCACCATCATACTTGTAATGATACTTACCATACAATCGTGTAACTTCATATGTATCCTCATTGACATTTCCATTAGGGCCTCCAATAAAGTTCCAGCCGTGAATGTCATCTACATAACCATTCTTGTCATCATCGATGCCATTATCAGGAATCTCACCTGGGTTGACCCACATATTATCTTTTAGGTCTTCGTGCTCAGCATCTACTCCTGAATCAATAACAGCAACAACTACCGTTTGTGAAGACATACCTTTGAGTAGATTTGAATATAACCCCTCAGCAGAAATTCCACAAGATTCTGTTGTATTAGCTGACTTCATATGCCAGCCCTCTTCTTGAGCATTAAGAATGCCTCCCATAAGTACAAGTGAGCAAAGACTCACGAGTATTAAAAATGTATTATTCATTTGTTTACTTGATTTCTAATAAAAAGTGCAAAACTTCAAATTACACATTAATTCATATACAAATTGCAGTATATCAGGACCAAATATCGTACTATAACTTAGATTTAACCTGCAAATGACTCTATAATTGATATCCGGCAAGCAATAAATGAAGCCCAGAGAACAAGACATATCTACAGCTATACACCAAGTACTCAAGAAATACTGGGGATATGACAGTTTTAGATCAACACAAGAACAAATAATTACGAAGGTCGCAAATGGTCATAGCTGCCTTGGTGTGATGCCTACAGGAGCTGGAAAGTCTATCTGTTATCAGGTGCCTGGGTTACTACACGAAGGTGTAACCTTGGTGGTATCACCGCTTATTGCACTGATGAAAGACCAAATCTCTAGTCTCAAGGATAAAGGAATCAAAGCTGTAGGAATTTACTCTGGTCAAACCAAGAGAACCCAAGATATACTGCTTGATAATGCCATATATGGAGATGTAAAGTTCCTATTTGTTTCGCCAGAGCGCCTAAGAACACACCTCTTCCGAGAACGGTTCAAGAAGATGAATGTTTCCTTTGTTGCGGTAGATGAAGCCCATTGTATATCCGAGTGGGGGCATGACTTCCGACCGGAATACAGAATGATAGCAGATCTAAAAGAAATAAAACCAGATCTAACCTTCCTTGCTCTAACTGCAACTGCTACAAAAAGTGTTGTAGAGGACATCTGCCTCAATCTAAATATCAAAAAGGAACAGGCTCTCGTTTCCTCACCAATTAGGACAAATCTTTCTTACGGTGTTGTACGTGTCGACAGTAAAAAGGAACTGATCGCAAGTCTAGTGAAAGGTCAACAAGGATGTATAATCATATATGTCAATACCCGCAAGGCCACTAAAGAGCTAGAGAGGTACCTTTACGAGAGGGGCCAGCCAAGTATGGCTTACCACGGAGGAATGAACAAGAAGGATAGGGACAAAGTTTCAGAAGCTTGGACTAAGGGAGAGATCAGCGTTATCGTAGCCACGAAGGCCTTTGGGATGGGTATAGACAAAGCAGACGTAAGAAAGGTAATTCATTATAACGTACCACAATCTCTTGAGGCATATGTCCAAGAAGCGGGTAGAGCGGGCAGAGATGGCCATTCTGCAGAAGCCATATTACTGTACAATCCAGCTGATCTCCAGAAATTTGATAAACTCATCAATGAGAGCTTTCCTTCTATAGACTACATAAGAGACATCTACGGAAAAATAAGTAAGCACTTGAAAGTGGCATCGGGCCCGACTGAAATTGAGTTTTATCCATTCTATATTGCTGACTTCTGCCACAAGAATAATCTAAAAAAGAATGTAGTAGCCAATACATTAAAATCACTGCACCAAGCAGAAGTTCTATTTTTATCTGAAGCAATCCTACACCCTTCACAGCTTCATCTCAAAGAAGGTGAATGTAAAGCCCTTCTTAGAAATCCAAAGCTATCTAAGCGTATGCAAGAATTTGTAAAGTTGCTTCTCAGAACATACGAAGGATTATTTATGGACTTTGCAGTGATAGATGAATTCCATCTAGCTAAAAAATTTCAAGTAGATAAAACAAAGATACTTGCTGCCTTACAATGGCTTCAAAAAAAAGACATAGCAATCTATAGACCTACGTATGAAGGACATACGATTTCTTTTAATGAATATAGGTATAGAAAAAAAGACTTACCTATAGATGAGAAGGCTTATGCCAATAGAAAAAAACGTATGACAAGCTCTATAGATGCTATACTCGCATACATTAAGAACGATAAATGTAGACAGCAGCAAATCGCATCCTATTTCTCATTTGATGAAGAGCCTTGTCAAGTTTGTGATCATTGTATCGAAGGCAATCTCGAAATATCTAAATATCAATTAAAATCTAGTATAGAAAACATATTAGGCGGTGAATCATTGACATTGCTAGAGTTATATGGAAGATTCAAAATAGGTGAAAAGAAAGCAGTAGAAGACATTCTTTCAGATATGGAAGCAGAAAGAGAACTCAACATCAAAGGCAACAAACTGGAATTGCGAAAATGGTGAGAGACAAAAAGCACATAGCCATTTGTAGCACTTCTTTTTTTGAGTACGATCGAAGACTTCAACGCATAGCTCAGTCACTAGCTAGTGATGGATTCAAGGTATCTTGGATATCTCGTCAGAAAGATTCAGCCTCTGAAGGTCTTAGTTATGTAGATCACCACATAGTAAAACCCAACAATACTAGAGGACCGAGGTTCTACAAAGAATATAACGATAAAATCAAAACCGCCTTACTACAAATCAAACCAGATGTCATCAACAGTATTGACTTGGATACAATAATGGGTTGCTGTCAAGCTCAAAAAAAACTTAAATGTCAGTTGACCCATGATGCTCATGAGATCTACTATGAAGTCCCAGAATTAATAGGTAAACCGATTAAAAAAACCATATGGAAAATTGTGGCAAGAAAGTATCTACCTACTATTAAGTTCAATTATACCGTCAACAATTCTTTGAAAGAGCATTACGAAAGAAATTATGGACAGGCTTACGAAGTCATCAGGAATGTACCTTCAGAAAATCAAATCAACAAGATACAAACTGGCAGTAGAACCAATACAAAAAGACTGATTTATCTAGGCGTAATTAACCAAGGTAGAGGGATTGAAATTGCCATTGAGGCTATGCGCCAACTACCAGATTATTACCTACAGCTGGTAGGAGAAGGGGACGATTATGCTAAACTAAAAGAAGCGGCAAGAGGCCTCCAAAATGTAGAATTCTTAGGCTATCAACATCCTTCTCAATTGACCAGTATACTTACCCAAGCTAGCATAGGATTAAATATTCTACAAGCAGAAAGTCTAAATTATCGTTTGTCTTTAGCCAATAAGTTCTTTGACTATATGCATACCGGCATCCCCTCTATAAATATGTCTTACCCTGAATATCAGCACATACTAAAAGAGCACCGAGTAGGGATAGTAATAGACAGCTATGAAGTTACAGCACTTATCGCCGGAATAAAGCGACTTGAAAATAAGAGCCTTTACACTCAGCTATCAGAAAGTGCACAATCCGCCAAGAAAAACTACACTTGGGAAATAGAACAGCAAAAGCTATTAGAGCTATATAATAGACTCGCTTAAGTCAAAGACTACTGATTTGTCTCAGCTAAGTCTATCAGAAAAGCGTACTCTAGAGCTGTTTCTTTGTATCTCTCAAATCTACCTGACTTACCACCGTGTCCAGCGCCCATCTCAGTATGTAAGAGCAACATGTTATTATCTGTCTTATAGTCACGAAGCTTGGCCACCCACTTAGCGGGTTCCCAATACTGAACTTGAGAATCGTGATACCCTGTCGTAACTAAGAGGTTAGGGTAGTCTTGCTGTTTTACCTGATCATATGGAGAATAAGACTTCATATACTCATAATATTTCTTCTCTTTAGGATTGCCCCACTCATCAAACTCACCAGTAGTCAACGGAATAGTTTCATCAAGCATAGTGGTCACAACATCTACGAATGGAACGGCGGCTATTGCACCCTTCCACAGCTCAGGTTTCATATTTATAACAGCACCAATCAATAAGCCACCGGCACTCCCACCCATACAGAAAAGATTATCTGAAGAAGTATAGTTGTTGTCTGCGAGATACTGACCTACATCTATAAAGTCAGTAAAAGTATTCATCTTGTTGAGCATCTTACCATCGTCATACCATTGTCGACCCATTTCTTGTCCTCCACGAATATGCGCTATGGCAAAAGCAAAGCCTCTATCTAGCAGTGATAATCTAACAGAACTAAAGTAAGGATCCATACTGCTACCATAAGACCCATAAGCATAGAGCAATACAGGTTGCGAACCATCCTTCTTAAATCCCTTCTTATAAACTATGCTTACAGGCACCTTAGACCCATCCCTTGCTGCAACAGATATTCTCTCAGATTGATAATTCTTAGAATCAAAATCACCAACCACTTCTTGTCGCTTCTTAAGATCAAGTTGTCTCTTAGTCATATCATAATCGTAAGTAGAGCCAGGTGTCGTCAAGGAAGTAAAGTACAGTCTAACATGATCGGAGTCAAATTCAGGATTAGTAGATGAAGAAGCCATATAAGCATCTTCTCCAAAATCTACATAATGTCCTGCGTCTATATCAGACCAAGGCATAACTTTGACTTTAGTAATACCATCTGACCTTTCATTCATTACCAAGTAGTCTTTAAATATCTCTAATGAAGAGATCAGCACATCTGACTTATGTGGTATAAAGTCCTTCCAATTCTCCTTGGCTGTTTTGGTATCAGGTGTAACCATTACCTTAAAGTTCTTTGCACCATTTTGATTAGTGACAACATACCAGTTATCACCATAGTGTGATATACTGTGCTCATGTTCTCTTTCTCTCTTCTGAAAAAGAGTAAACTCACCTTCTGGTTTATTGGCATCTAGATACTGAAACTCCGCTGAGAGGGTAGCAAAAGAACCTATAACAATGAACTTCTTACTCTTGGTCTTATAGACATAGCAAGAAAAGGTCTCATCCTTTTCATGGAAAACTTCTACATCTTCTGATACTGGTGTTCCTAGCACATGTCTAAACACTTTATAAGATCGAAGTGACTTATCTTTACGTGTGTAGAAAACTGTCCTATTGTCGTTACCCCAAGTCAATGAGCCGGTTGTGTTCTCGATGACATCATTGAGCATTTTGCCAGAGCTAAGGTCCTTAAATCTAAGGGTATAGATTCTTCTGGAGACTGTATCTTCTCCATAACCTAGAATCTTGTTATCTGGACTTACACTTAGACCACGAGCATTGTAATAATCTAATCCCTCAGCTAATTCATTAACATTCAATAGAATCTGCTCGGCACTGGTCAACGTACCTTTGCGTCTACTATATATGGGATATTCTTTGCCTTCAGTATATCTAGTAAAATAATGATACCCATTCTGAAAATACGGAACAGACATATCTGTTTGCTTAATTCTACCTACTATTTCATCAAACAGAGTACCCCTGAGCTCTTTGAGATGGGCTAGAGAGTGGTCAGAATAAGCATTCTCTGCATTAAGGTAGTCAAGTACCTCTTGAGTCTGTGCATCCGGTGTCTCAGCATTCTTTTGCTCATCAGTTAATTTCATCCAATAATAGTTGTCAATTCTGGTATCTCCATGAATTGACAGTGGATAAGCCTCTTTTTTAGCTATTGGAAAATTCAAATTTTTGTCCTGAATGGCCATATCATTAGATGTATTAATATTTGATGTCTTTTTATCAACAGTTCTACAGGCTGAAGTTAAAAACAAGACTACAACGAAAGTATATAGATTAAATTTATTCATTATGTATAAACAATTGACAATTAGATCAAAATAGAAGACATAATAACTTTTTATTATTTATAAACCGGTTATATAAACACTACGCAAGTTATAACTAACGATGACTTATTGTTCATAAAAACAAGAAATAAGAAAGACACATATAAATAAGTCATATTAATCAAACAACTATATTTGCCTGCCAATAAGATAAGTGAAACTACGCAGCATAAACATAAAAGGGTTTAAGAGCTTTGCTAATGATACTACTATACATTTCAATGATGAAATCATAGGGATAGTAGGCCCGAATGGCTCTGGGAAGTCTAATATAGTGGACTCCATTAGATGGGTACTGGGGGAGCAGAAAAGCAAAGAGCTCAGAACTGAGAAGATGGTGGATGTCATCTTCAATGGTACTAAGTCGAAAAAGAAAGCCAGCATGGCTTCTGTCTCGATGACTTTCGAAAATTCGAAAAAACTGATACCTCTTGAGTACGAGAATGTCAAAGTCTCCAGAATACTCTACAATACAAACGAAAGTGAATATCGCATCAACGATGTAACCTGTAGATTGAAGGATATCAGAAACCTGTTTCTTGATACTGGCATAGGATCTAATAGTTACTCGATTATCGAACTAGGTATGGTCGACAATATCCTTACGGATAAAGACCAAGCTAGAAGAAGGATGTTTGAGCAAGCAGCGGGTATTGCTAAATACAAAACTCGGAAGAGAGAGACTCTACTTAAACTAAAGAATACGCAACAAGATCTTGACAGACTTGAAGATATCCTTTTTGAATTGCAGAGTAATCTTAATAAATTCGAGAAGCAAGCCAAGAGAACTAAGAGATATTACGAGCTCAAAGATCAGTACAAAGATCTCAGCATCAAGAAAACTATTCTAACTCAGAAGGAAGGCATCCAGCAAGAGCAAGATCTTAATAAGACTCTCATTGAACTTCAGGAAAAATTTTCTATTAAGAGTAATGAGCTGCATACACTAGAGGCCGAAATAGAAGAAACAAAAAAAGCCAATCTAGATAGCGAGCAGCTATTATCAGCAAAGCAAAAGGAATTTGCAGATCTTATAGATTCCGTAAGAAGATCGGAAAGCAAAATTGAAATCCTAAAGCAAAATCTAGAGTTTACTTCTCAAAACCTCAATAGGGTAACTAAAAACAAAACTTCATTCAGCGATAGCCTTACAGCGATCCAGAAAGAATTGACATCAAAACAAACAAACCTAGCTCAACTCAATAATCAAACTGAAGCCATCAAAAATGACTTCGAAGCTTGGCAAGGAAAATACAATGAAATAGAAAGTCGTAGACTAGAGATTCAAGGAGAGTCAACCTCTGACTTAGATGATCTAAAAGTACTAGAAGAGAATAGATTCCAACTAGAGAAAACGATAATTGAGATAAATAGTCAAAACACCAACCAAGAGCAGAACAAACTAGCCTCACTTGCTGAGAAAGATGCTATTGATTCCAAGATAAAGTCCTTAGAGACCAGTTACGATGAATCAAAACAGGCACTAGATAAAATAGATAAAGAGATAGATACCTTGATGGAGAGTCAAGGTAACTTGACACAACAAAAACACAACTTAGAAGAAAAAGTAAGTCTCCTGAAAGAGGACATAGCTGTCCTCAATAGAAAAAAGGATGCTCAAGAAAACGAATATCAGTTACTCACTGATATGATGAATAATATGGAAGGATTTCCGGATTCATCTAAGTTTCTAATGAAAAACTGGAATACGCCAAAGCCTATTCTATCAGATATCATCCAGTGTACAGATGAGTATCGAGGAGCTATTGAAGCTTACTTAGAACCGTATCTAAATTACTTTATACTTGATGATATTGCCGAGGCAAGAAAATCAATTGATCTCCTCAGGCAAGCGCAGAAAGGTAAGGCTAAGTTCTTTATTCTATCTAGCTTCAACAATACACCTAACACGCAGATTTTATTTGACCATCTCGGCAAGCCTGCGTTAGACGTAATAACAACAGATCCCAAATTTCAAAGACTAATAGGGCATCTACTCAGTAATGTGGTTATTGTAGATGACAACAAGATACTCGCTGAGGAATTTCCTAATGAAGACGTTGTCTACATTGCACGTAACGGTAATTCCAATAGAACAAAGCACATTGTAAGTGGAGGCTCTACAGGATTATTCGACGGTAAGCGAATAGGTCGACAGCAAGAAATCAATAGACTCAAAACAGCAGCAGCTCAATCGACAGACAGCCTGAAAGCGAAAAAAGAAGAACTAGAAAATGTCTTCCAACAAATCAATGAGCTGACTATAGATTCTATCAAATCCGAAATAGAATTAAAAGTAAACGAGAAAAATCAGTTGGCGATTAGCAGTGCACAAATCCTTACGCAACTCAATTCTACAAGGTCAGCCCACCAGCAGATATCATCTAGGCTATTAGAATATGACAATCTAGCAAGCAGCAACTCCAGTAAGCTAATGAGCTTCAGAGAAGAGCTACAGATACTAATAGGTTCCATCACCACTAAGAAAAACATCGTAGAAACTCAATCAGGAGCGATTGAAGAAATTGCCAAGTCTTTTGGAGAAGTAAGTAGTTACTTCAATAATGCGCAGCTCAAATGGGTACAACACAAGAGTGAGCTCTCAACACTTACTAGCGAACTCACTTTAAAGGAAAATCAAAATACAGAACTCCAAAAGAAGATCGTCGAATCCGACGAAGAAGCAAGAAATTTACAAGAAAAAATCAGGCAAAAGCAACAAGAGCTAGAAACCATTAAGCAAGATCTAGTAAAATTATTTGAGGTAAGGGATCAACAAAAAGAAGAACTCAATACAACTGAGCAAGCTTTTTTCTCAAAGAGAAATATTGTATCAGATAAAGAGACCCGTCTCAAGAAAGTCAATAGAGAATTTCAAGAAAACCAGCTTGAGATCAACAACCTTAAAGACAAGCTGACAGGTATAGGGTTTGAACTACGATCTGGATTAGAGCGACTTAAAATTGAATTCAACATAGATGTTAAGACACTAGATAAGGATGAAATACTAGCTTCCATAGAAGACAACACTGTCTTAAATGAAAAATATGAAAAGATAAGAAAGCGTCTTGATAACTATGGTGAGATAAATCCTATGGCAGTAGAAGCCTATGATGAGATTTCAGAAAGATTTGTTTCTATGGAGGAACAAAAGAACGACATCATAGAGGCAAAGTCATCTCTGCTTGAGACCATAAAAGAAATAGATCAAGAAGCAAAAGGGAAGTTCTTAGATGCTTTTGAAAAAGCTAAAGTAAACTTCCAAGCAGTATTTAGAAGCTTGTTCTCTGATGAAGACGATTGTGACTTAGTTCTTTTTGAGCCAGAGGATCCGCTTAACTCAGGAATCGAAATCATTGCAAAACCGAAAGGAAAAAGGCCTAAGGTGCTTAATCAGCTTTCTGGGGGTGAAAAGACATTAACGGCAACCGCCTTATTGTTTTCATTATACTTGTTGAAACCTGCACCATTCTGCATTTTCGATGAGGTAGATGCTCCATTGGATGATCTCAATATTCAGAAATTCACAAAGCTAATTAGGAGCTTTGCAGACGAATCTCAGTTCATCATCATAACGCATAATAAGTCAACTATGGCTAATATGGACCTCTTATATGGCGTCTATATGCAAGAACAAGGTGTTTCGGGAATAACACAAGTCGACTTTAGGGAATATGAGCACTCAGAGGTTTTCCAAAAAGTGAATCTCAACTAGATACCGTTTATAACAGTAAAGAAAAAGAGCCCTTCTGACGAAGAGCTCTTTTTTTGGTTTTAACAGTTGCAGTTTTAATGCAATACTGTGTGTTATGCTAATACTATACCAACTTGGCTAAAACAACTCGAATCCAAGATTTAGTATAAATCTAGAAGGCGTATCCCCAAAATCAAACGGTTGTCCAGCTATGGTGATGTGATCACCATACCTTGAAAAGTTGCCTTCATATTCGAGACCTACATTCACATTGCCAAGTTGCACACCAACTCCTGCGCGCCACCCATAAGTTGCCGTAGAGAATCTTTCACCATAATCCTTGAAATCAATCAAATCAGATGCGGAATCTAGATGAATATGGGCAACAGGCCCTGCATAGAGATCTAAGAAGGCCAAATTTAAACCTATTAATAAAGGCACATCTAGCTTGGTAAATGACTCTGTGAGTACGTTTTCTCCTATACCTCCATTATCCCCATTCAGTGTATATTCTACTGATGTCGAATGCAGCATTAACCTGGTTTCGAGAAAAATGGCTGATAAGTCAACTTTACCATAAAGACCGCCTTGGAAACCCAGTTTGGCACTTCTAAATTCCACTTCAGAATCATCAGGAAAAATTAAGTCACTGGGAGAGTCGATGTCAAATGAATGGACACCTAGTTTTAAACCGACTTGAGAAGATAAGGTATTCAAGCCTGAGAATAATAGGATAGCAACTATCCAGATAGGAATTTGTTTCATATTCTACACTTTTGTACTACTATAACTCCAAAGGTCTTATATTATCGTGCATAAAGCCAATATTAAAGATTAATTAATATGATTATCCAGGGAGTTGAGTTCTTAGGCAGTTTTGAGAGGGAGGATCAGTGTCCAAAGGACCAAAAACCTGAATATGCCTTTATAGGTCGATCCAATGTCGGTAAATCCTCACTTATTAATATGCTGTTGAGTAGGAAGGATATCGCTAGGATCTCCAGTTCTCCCGGTAAAACACAGACTATCAACTACTATGAAATTAATGAATCATGGAGGATAGTCGACTTGCCAGGGTATGGATACGCTAAGATTTCAAAGACTATGCGTAAGAAATGGTGGTCGATGATCAACAATTTCCTAAGGAAACGCCGCAATTTAGTCTGTGTATTCACACTTCTAGATTCTAGGCATACACTTCAGTCTAATGATCTAGAGTTTATAAATTCTCTAGGTGAGAGCCAGATACCCTTTGTAATAGCCTATACTAAGACTGACAAGCTCAAACCAGCAGAGATTGAAGACAACTTGCAAAAAATAAGACAGGGGCTATTGGAGCATTGGGAGAGCTTACCGAGGGAATTCGTCACTTCTGCCAATAATAGTTTGGGTAGAGAAGATGTTCTGCAATTCATCCAAGAAATAAATAATAATACCGACTTTTAGCCTTCGATGCCTTTAGAAAACACTATTTACACTCATCTGATTCCTGATATTCAGGAATGGCCCATATATAAGTTTTCTGAAAACAGAGATAACTTCATCAAAGAGCTGACGGACTATGTGTTGTCTAAGATGGCCAATAATAGCTCGATTACAGTTAAGGATATTCTTAGAAAAAGCATATACCAAGAGCAAAAAAGGGTAAAAACCAGACCTTGGAAAGTCGATCCTAGTGACGAAAAGAGTTATTGGTCTTCTATCGCAGACGAGCTAGAGTCTACTTCTAAATCTGATAATCCAGAATTAGAGGAACTCAAAATCTTAAAACGAATTATCAATAGGTATAGTGAAGAGATTATAGGGCATTTCAAGCCTAAGACACATAATTTTGCTCGCATATTTTTAACAGCTTTCTTTAAGCGACTGTACAACAATGGATGGGGGAGAGGCCATTCTGGAATTTGGGGTAGTAAAGACGAACTTCTATCCAAAATCAAAATAAAAGGCCACACTGAGGAGTTGAGGGCAATGTTTGATCTAGGTACTGTTGTTATGGTACCTACGCATTATAGTAACCTTGATTCAATTCAAATTGCCTATGGAATAGACACTAAAGCTGGCTTACCAGCCTTCTCATATGGTGCTGGACTAAATCTCTATGACACTGAGATATTAGCCTACTATATGAACAGATTAGGAGCCTACAGAGTAGACAGACGAAAGAAAAACCCTATCTATCTAGAAACTCTAAAAGCAATGGCGAGCTTGTCTTTAATGCATGGCCTTAATCATATTTTCTTTCCAGGAGGAACTAGATCTAGGAGTGGTGCTATAGAAAATAAGCTTAAACTAGGACTGCTTAATTCGGTAATAGATGCTCAACGAAATAGTTACCTAGAAGATAAAGACCAGAGAATATTCATTGTTCCATTATCAATAGGATATCATTTTGTTCTTGAAGCAGAATCTTTAATTGATCAACATTTAAGAATTGTTGGGCAAGAAAAATACACAAGGAAAAAAAGCAAAAGCTCCAAAATCAAAACAGCTATTTCCTTTCTCCGCTCACTTAGACGATACGATTCAGATATATATTTATCCTTTGGTAAGCCTATGGATATTATGGGCAACCTGGTTGACATAAATGGAAACAGTCACGACTCACGCGGCAACAGAGTAGATGTCCGATCATATTTTTCTAAAGATGATGTCCTAAATGTAGATTCCCAAAGAGAATCAGTATACACTAAAGTCTTAGCAGAAAGAATAGTCGAAAGCTTCAAGAAAAACAATGTAATACTATCTAGTCATATGGTAGCATACGCAATGTTTACTCTAATTCAAGAACAGCACTCAGACAAGACGTTATTTGAGCTATTAAAGGTGCCCGTTAAGTCTATTTCAGTTAGTATGGATACTATGATAGCGCAAGTAGATAAGATTCTCGGCTTACTCAAGAATGAAGAATCGGCTATTACGTTGTCAGAAGAATTTGACAATACTACTACCAAACAACTTATAAGAGTAGGCGTTGGAAAGGTAGGTGTATACCATAGAAAAAAGGTGATGAAGTTTAGCTCCAAAACCAAATTGGGTACAGATGACTTAAATCTGCTCTATTACTATCATAATAAAGTTATACATTACAACTTGCCATTAAATCGAAAAACAAAGGAGTTGGACAAAAGCGTAGGGGAATGAACTATATAATCTATGATTTAGAGGCAACATGTTGGCTTGGCAGACCCCCAAAAGGGTATAATGAAATAATTGAAATTGGTGCTGTAAAAATCAATGAATACGGAGAAACATTAGGGACCTATGAGAGCTTTATAAAACCTACCGTCAACCCTATCTTATCTGGATTTTGCAAAAAGTTGACTTCTATATCTCAGGACCAAGTCAACATGGCAAGGAAGTTTCCTGTAGTGGTAGAAGAATTCAAAGAATGGGCAGGCATCTATGAGGAGGATTATCATATTTGTTCTTGGGGGCAAAACGATAAAAAGTTATTTGCGGATGATTGCTCTCTACACAAAATGGAAAAGGATTGGCTTGAGTACTATGTCAATCTCAAAACCCAATATGACAACATCAAAGGTGGCGCTATAAAGGGAAATCTTAAAAAGGTTGTAGCTAGAGAAGGATTCGAATTTACCGGCATACAACATAGGGCAATTTCCGATGCAGAAAATCTTGCTAAGATATTCTTGAAGTTTTTTGACGAGTGGATTTTTGTTTAAATAAAAAAAGGTGCAAATCATTATTAGACTTGCACCTTTTTTTGTTCCTATAAAATTTAGAAACCCATTCCGCCACCTAATCCTTTCATCTGCTCTTCAAATTCTTTATATGTCAATTTTTTGTAGCCTTCTGTATTCAAGTTAAATACGTCATCATCAAGAGTAGTTTCTATCTCTGTTGCAGAATATGTCATTGACATACCGCCTCCCATCATTGGAGAGGAACCCATCTTCATAATATACTGTAGAGGAAAACCATCAAGTTCTAATCCTTGCATACCTTGAATCAACTTATGATCTAACTCTAATTCTTTGGTAACATACATTTCAAATGTAAAAGGTGCTTCCTCACCTCCAGTCACAACCGCTTTGACACAATCATATCCGAGTATTTTTTTCGTGTCCGCTTCATCATATTTTACGACCATATCTTTGAAAGCCTCTTTTTGTTGCATTTCTGATTCTGCTCTATCTTCTTTAGAACTTTCGACCATCATTTTCTGGCCCATCATATCAAATAGCATAGTTGATGTTTCTGTAGCTATTTCGGTCATAGCTTGCATTTTGATCATACCACCCATCATATTTGAAGTAACAAGGGACTTTTTTCCGTTGAAGGCATAGTCTGTTTCAGTGCCTTTCATCATTTCCAGTTGAGCCGCAACTGCTTCGTTATCTGATTCCACATCTGTTATTTCCATTTTAATAGAGCCCTCTGTAATTCGTTGAGCATCTATAGAAGTCAAGGTGAAAAGGAACATTGCGATTAGTAAAGTTCGTAGTATTTGCATTTTGGTTATGTTTTTTATCTAAAAGAAAAATTCTAAAATGGACAATTCAGTTCAACAAAACTGAACATTATGAAATAAAAAAGTACCCAAGCATAAAAAATGCTTGGGTACTGATAATATCCTACTATATCGTAAAACACTAAGTCATAGGCCTAGTTATTCGTAACCACAACTGGTTTGAATACTTTAGATCCGTTCTTAGTATATATTCCAATATGATACATCCCAGCAGTACTCTCCTGGTGTGGTAGATTGATAATCTCCTTCTCATTCTTTAGCACTCCACTATACATCAACTCTCCCTGAGAGTTAAGTACAACTAGAGTTGCTTCTGAATTAGTCTGAGAAATATCATAATCTATATTTAGGTTACTGAGATCTGTAGTCGGATTAGGAAACAGAGTCAACTCTATAGTTTCGTCTGAAGCCAATTCTGACCCAAATTCAGTATCAATACTTTCAGCATGCTCATTAGTGAGTGCACCGAAGGTAATGACCGAATAATCATCTGGAACGATTTCATCGTTTGTAGTGATAGAACCTGTAGCAAATGAACTCTCATCATCAGAAAAACTTCCGATTGAAACAGTTACATCAACTACATTTTGATCGACAGAAGAAGATAAAACTTCCCATGCAGAGCCATTCCATCCAACAATTGTTAGATTTTCTAGTCCTCCATTAGAAAGCTGTTCGATGGCACTATCGTGGTCCCAATGCAAAGTCAACTTAGTAGGTTTGTCACCTCTCACATCCCAATACTCTTCTTCAGATACTCTTAGATTCATTTCTGAAACTGCTGAGCTTCTTGTAGAAACAGCATTGTCTATGAAAGGCAATTTTGCAACATTATCATAAAAGTAAGCTGCTGTAGTACCAGTAGCTCCACTGATTGTGATAGGTTGAAACTTACCAAGATTCCCTATTGGAAAAGTGAAAGACTCATTTGAATAAGCTCTCACATATCCGTCAATATGTCTATCGTCAGCTGCATTCTCCCAAGAAGCATTGTCACCAAAGGCAACAACTCCAGGATTAATACTGCTACGATTAGTCATCATAACGCCATGATTAGCACCAGCTCCGTTATTGTAAAAAACCAATTTACCATGCAATCCTATCTCAGCACCTTGGTGTATGTATGTATTACCATACGAACCAATTCCCTGAGCAGAAATGCCTACTGCTGCTAATAAAAACAGAAGTATAACGAAGACTGATAATTTAATATTTGTCATTTACAGTTCATTGTTAATTAAGAAATAGGGGAGAAGAGAGTATAAAAACTCCCTTTCCCCGATTCAACATTTTCTTATAAACCGAAT
>CALBWK010000007.1 GCA_937969415.1 uncultured Saprospiraceae bacterium
GCTGTAGCCAGGAAAAGAACAATCGTCAAATGTGGGAGGGGTTCCAAACCTTGAGTTCCCGCTCGAGTTCCCGCTCGGGGCTCGGGGGCACTGCGTTCTCGACACCACACGATCATGTTTAATAGATCCTGCCTGAAGCCAGAGTTATACACATACCGCCGAGAGGCCGCTACCGTGGGCGTTCGTGATGTCGGCCCAAAGATCTCTACATAACGCACCGTGCAAACCGATGCTGTTTTTTTTTCCTTTGTAGATTTGGGAGCCGAGCGAGTTTTGAGTTTGTCGACAACGACCGCGCTTGTACCCAGTACTACGGAATATTGAATGCCCTGCTTGCAACAAGCCGCCAGGTCGCAGTAAGCCGCCAAGTCGAGCCCCTGTTTGTTGACACCCATCGAGCCTCTTCGAGTTCTGAAAGTTCGTCAAGAAAAGAACATGTGACAGACGTATCATACCGGTTGGGTTCTTTTCAGCTTATAGGGTGGCCTGGGTAAAAGTGCCGGCCACGTCGAGGAGCACCGACGAGACTGGGAGAGGCTCTGTTGAGAGTGAGAGAGAACGTTGAATTCTCTCCACATGGTTGGATTCGGCTGTTACCGCCTGTCCAAGGGGTCTGGATAGCGCTGGACATGGGTTGCTGTGTGTGTGCTCCTTGCGTTCGGGTCCTTCACGCACGACACTAGCGCACGCGTGCTGCATAGCCTTCGGAGGACGCACTACCTGCACTACACCTCTCTCGTCATTCCTAATAAGTACAGCAGCCTAAGTTGTGTTGTTTGTGTTGTCTTGCTCGGGTTCGTTGCTGATGGAATTGACGAGTGCGGCCAGATACTTAGTATCTGATTTCTTGGCGGTCCAGCGGTCTATAAGGGCTTTCATAGGAGAAAAGTAGTCAGAAGCACTCACTTTGAGGCATAAAAAAACCGTTCCGACGAGATCGGAACGGCCACTAAGCTTTTAAAAGAACCAATGAATAAGGCATTAAAAACTCAATCTCAATACCTTAAACGACAAAGAACATGCCAATAATTCCTTGATTCTCTGTGTATTGGGGGGTTATGACGCCTATTAGACCTTTGAATTTTGGCTATAAATAGGCTACATTTGCACTCTTTTGCGAGAAAAATGACTTGTGCCGCGAAACCTAGTAAGAACGGCACTTTTTTGATACATAACTACAAGAACAAAGCACTCAAAATGGCTTTAATAGGAAAAATAAGAAAGAATTTTTGGTTCGTCCTGATACTGTTAGGTCTAGCCTTAGCAGCATTTATTCTGATGGATATGACCAGTGCAGGAAATGCAGGTGGAGGAGCGACCTCTATGACGATGGGCTCAGTAGCGGGCGAAAAGATCAGCTACAGAGAGTTTCAGGCAACGGAGTCTAGCTACTATGGCAATGCTCAGGGAGATGTTTTTTCTAAGAGAAATTCTATCTGGGATTTCTTCGTAGAGAGAGCTCTACTCAACAAAGAAGCTAATGCACTAGGTCTTAATGTCTCTCAGCCAGAGTTAATGGACCTACAGTTTGGCGCTAACCAGAGTGAGATCATCAGAGCCAACTGGACCAATCCTCAGACGGGTCAAATCGATATGGCAAGACTCAATGAGTTCAAGACGCTAATAGAAAACCAAGAGGATATCAATCCTCAGTTTAGAGCTTACTGGGCAGAGCAGGAGAAGCAGATCATCAAGCAGAGTGTTCAGAATAAGTTGAATACACTTGTGAATAAATCTGTCTACACGCCTAACTGGATGGCAGAGGAATCTCACGTGATGGATAACACCAAAGTGGATTTCAACTATATCAAAATACCTTTTGACAATATCGATGGTACGGGTGTAGAAGTTACAGATGCAGATCTGATGGCTTTTGCTAAATCTGAAGGTGATAAGTATGTTGTAAATCAAGAAACAAGAGAGGTAGAGTATGCTACTTTTACTGTGTTGCCTTCTGCTGCGGATACAGCTGCGGTAATAGAAAAGATGGCAGGTCTTAAAAACGAATTTATGACCAGCCAAGATGATTCCTTATTTACGATTCGTAATAAGGGACAGTACAGTCATATGTATGCAACAATAGATCAACTTCCTCCGGGTGCAGCTTCTCAGATTGCAGCACTTAATTCTGGTGAAGTTTATGGTCCATTTACAGAAAATGGCTTTGCGATGTTGGTTAAGATGGTAGATAAAAAATCTATCCCAGATTCTGTCAAAGCAAGACACATTTTGGTTGCAGCACAGCCTACACAGCCTGGAACTTTTATAACAGCAAGAACTAAGATAGATAGTATCAGAGGTGCTTACAGAAGTGGTAGTTCATTTGAGAGCCTAGCGGCAGCACATAGTGATGATCCGTCTAACAAAGATAATGGAGGCGAACTAGATATGGCGACACAGACAACATGGGTGCCTGAGTTTACGACCGCTGCATTTGGTGGCAGAGAAGGTGGACTTTACACAGTGCAGACACAGTTTGGTGTCCACTTGTTAGAAGTACAAGATCATATATATAATGAAGGAGATAATACGAAGTACAGAGTTGCTTCTATCGGCCAGCCAGTTGTGCCTTCTCAGGAGACACAGGATATGATGTATGATAAGGTGACAGAGATAATGGCGGGTAATAAGGACGTCAATGCGCTCAGAACAGCATTGTCCGCTTACCCAGAGGCTGGAATGACTAAGTCAGCACCGCTAAGAGCTAATGATTTTGCTCTAGGTACTTTAGGTTCAGGACAAGCAGTTAGAGACATTATCCAGTGGGCTTATAATCCGTCTACAGAAGTAGGCGAAGTATCTGCTGATATTTACAGATTTAGAGACCAAGTTAATTACTTTGACGGCAAGTATGTGATAGCAGCGCTTTCGACGGTTATCCCTAAAGGTATGCAACCTGCTTCATCTTTGAGAAATTCTATTTCTACATTGGTGATGAATAAAAAGAAAGCGGAAAAATTTGCTGCAGGCCTTACAGGTTACAACAGTCTACAAGAAGTTGCTTCATCTAATGGTGTTTCTGTAGAGACAGCAAGCGATGTGGGTTCTAAGTCAGGAACGATTACAGGTATAGGAAGAGAGCAAGGTGTCTTAGCCAATGCTTTTGGTCTTCCAGTTAATTCTATTTCAAAACCGATAGTAGGGGAGACAGGTGTCTTCTTGGTACAGCCTATAAGTAGAGCTGAGGCCGGACCTGCAACCAATCTTGGTTTTGTGAAAAATAATGTGGCCACTGCGACCAAGAGTCAGGTGGATTTTAGTCTGATAAAAAATATGAAGAAGCGAGCAGATATCAAAGATGATAGAGCGACCTTCTTCTAAATGATAATTAAAAGCCCTGAAGATGTTTCTTCGGGGCTTTTTTAATTTAGAACTATGACTTTTAAAGATTTCGGATTTAGTGAAGTCCTTTTAGATGCCTTGTATTATATGGGGTTCGAAAATGCGACACCGATACAAGAAAAATCTATTCCCGTTATCTTAGAAGGCAAAGATGTCCTTGCTACTGCACAGACAGGAACTGGTAAGACTGCAGCTTTTATGTTGCCGACTATCGACAAGATTATCAGAGCAGGAGAAACCAATACAACAGCACTTATAATCTGCCCTACTCGTGAGCTGGCACTACAGATAGATCAACAGATCCAAGGCTTTTCCTACACGACCAATATCTCTTCTATTGCACTCTATGGCGGTGGAAGTGGACAGGAGTGGGAGACACAGAGTAGAGCTCTTAAGAGTGGTGTCAATATCGTCGTAGCCACACCAGGTAAGCTGATATCATTTATCAATAACAAGCAGCTCAACTGTGATACAATCAAGTATCTCATCCTAGATGAAGCAGATAGGATGCTCGATATTGGTTTCTATGAAGATATTATGACGGTCACCAAAAAGTTGCCGAAGGATAGACAGACTTTACTATTTAGCGCGACGATGCCACAGAAGATTGTCAAGCTGAGTAAAGAAATCCTCAATGATCCGACACAGATAGCTATTGCGATCTCTAAGCCTGCAGAGAAAATATTACAAGCCGCTTATCTCGTACACGATGAGTATAAGTTGTCACTCCTCAAGACACTCATCAAGGATAAGCCTAAGTATAAGAGTATCATTGTCTTTAGTGGTACCAAAAAGAATATCAATAAGCTCGTCAGTGGACTCAATAGAGCTGGCACAGCAGCGACAGGTATTTCTTCAGACCTCGATCAGAAGAAGAGAGAAGAAGTTATGCTTTCTTTTAGAGCGAAGCAGATAAGAGTACTGGTTGCTACGGATGTGATCAGTAGAGGTATTGATGTTAAGGATATCGATCTTGTTGTCAATATTGACGTGCCTAGAGATGCAGAAGATTATGTACACAGAATAGGCCGTACAGCGAGAGCTGCAGCCGAAGGTGTCGGCATTACTTTTATCAATGATGATGATATGCGCAACTTTGCTGCCATCGAGAAATTGATCGAAAAAGAAATTACCAAGATGCCTACTCCTCCATCTATAGGTCCTTCGCCAGAATGGGATCCTAAGAAGAGAGTGAGCAGAGGTGGTCGTGGTGGTGGCAGACACGGGGGTGGCGGTAGAGGCGGTCGAAGAAATGGTGGCGGCGGTCGAGGCGGCAATCGCAGCGGTGGTGGTAACAGAAGTAATAACAAGTCGCGCTCCAATAACAACCGCAGAGACAGTGGCCCTCCTAAGAAGGCTTAACGCCTAAGTTGCTATCAATAATAAATTTCCCTTAGAAAGTTTTTAAAGCTTATTGCTTTGTTATGATCTTGGTGCCTAGCGTTTGGCCTTGAGCCTTAGCTATGTGCAATATGTAAGTCCCTGCTTGGAGTGAAGTAAGATCAATGGTATGGCTTGCGGAGAGTTCTCCACTTAAGACAGTCTGACCAGTCGCTGAAGTCAAATTGTAATATTGCGTTCCTTGCTCAGTATTTTCCAGATAAAGAACATCAACCACAGGATTAGGGTAAGCCACTATTGCAGTCTCAGAGATATCTTTTTCTGTAGAAAGTGTAAAGTCTCCAATACAATCCAATTCTATTCCGCTATCAGCAAAGTAAGCTCGCTTAACCAAAGTGCAATCCAGTATAAAGGGATTCAGTTTCCCTTGTTGATATCTGGCCTTAGAGAAGTTAAGCACATACTCTAGGCTATCTACAGGATCTTGCTGATGCCACTCAAATAATATGTCTTTCATCTCGTGAAAGTAGTCCGGATCAGCAGCATCAGCCTCTGCCTTGTACATCGTATAAAAATAGAAAACAGCTCTCGCCACATCTCCCTTCACAGCTTCTCTCGGTTCGAAGAGCCCTGGGTTACCGAAGCCTCCATTGAGTCGCTCGCTATAGCTATCTATGTCAGTAGTCGGTATTTCTTCGAGGTCTACAGTATAAGCATACCAGTGATCAGTTTCGTCATCAGGTACTTCCCCAAAAGGGTAGTTGGATCTAGCTTCATTGGCTCTCCAGATAGCCGGTACTAAGCTGTGCATATCACTGCGGGCATCTCCCTCTCTAGCACCTTTGGACTGCGGGTAGATATGCTCTGCTGTAATGCCATTGAGATCACTATCATTATAAAGGAAAGCACTGGGATCGACATCCGTCGGAAGGAATACAGTATGCCCCGTGTAGATACATGTAATATAACCATCTGTACTACGATAGACATTGCGATACATCGTATCTCTAGCTTGATTATAGCTGAGTAGCGCACTCGGCCTATAGTCCGTCGATAATCTAGTCAAAAGATCATCACCATTATACTGTGGGAGTATATCCCCTTGCGCACAGGCTAGGCTAGCCCATAGGCACAATATCCAAAGTAGTCTCATTCTTAATCTATTCTCTCAAATTCAATTCCAAAGACTACCGCTCACTTTATCTTCAGCCTCGTCTAGGGTAATATGCTTACAAGTTTACGGTTTTTTTTAGTTCAAAACTCGTTGCTAAGCTGCCAGCGCTTGGCTTTTTAGTGCATAGTTGGGGCTGGCTGCGAGGGCTCTTCTTTTAGTGCATAGTTGATAGAGAACACATAAAAGATAATAGATAAAAATGCGTAGGTTAAATTTTCTGGACTATTGAAATCCTATTAATCCTTTCATCGTAAAAATCCTAATTCGGACAAAAGGCATAGCGCGATGCGTGTACATAATGGACGTTAGGTTGCAAGAGCTCTACTACTTAGACGATAAAGAACAGACAATAGCTAACAGATATTTCTCACCAGATAAATCCTATCAATCCTTCCTCCAATAAATCCTAATTCAGACAAAAGGCGAATTGAATGGCCCACGCTATTATCTATGCACTATTATCTGTTATTAAACTACTATCTAAAAAACTATGCACTCTAAACTAAGAACTATTCACTAGTACCTCTGCACTAAGAATTTTTCTCTTCAACCTCCTTCAGATCCAAATACAACTCATTCAATTGATCCTGATCTACTGGACTCGGCGCATCTATCATCATATCTCTTCCGCTGGTATTCTTAGGGAAGGCGATAAAGTCACGGATAGAATTTTGTCCATTCATCACGGCATTCAGTCTGTCAAAGCCAAAGGCTATCCCACCGTGAGGTGGCGCACCAAACTCAAAGGCACCCAATAAGAAACCAAACTGTGCCTCCGCTTCCTCAGGCGTAAAGCCGAGCAACTTAAAGTTTTTAGACTGTAGTTCTCTGTCGTGGATTCTGATGGAGCCACCGCCTATCTCTACACCGTTGATGACGAGATCGTAAGCATCAGCTTTGAGACGCTTCATCGCGTCGTGATCTCCATTCATCATATCAGCTATCTCATCGACTTTAGGAGAGGTGAATGGGTGGTGCATCGCGTGGAATCTTTCTGTCTCCTCATCCCATTCGAGTAGAGGGAAGTCAACAACCCACAATGGCTTGAATACTTCTGGATCTCTTAGTCCTAATCTTGTACCCATCTCTAGACGCAACTCGTTCATTTGCTTTTGCGTCTTTTCTTTCTCACCACAGAGTACAAAAAGAATATCTCCTTTCTGCGCACCTGCAGAGTCGAGCCACTTTCTGAGATCGTCATCAGAATAGAACTTACCGACGCTAGACTTCAGCGTGTCATCTTCATTCCACTTTACATAGACGAGCCCTTTGCAACCTATCTGTGGTCGCTGTAGCCACTCAGTCAATTGCTTGATGTCTTTATTAGAATAGCTACCCGCAATACCTGCAGCACTGATGGCTACTACATATTCTGCATTGTCAAAAACTGGAAAGTCTTTTCCTCTGGTCAGCTCCGTTATTTCTTTGAACTCCATACCGAAGCGCACATCTGGCTTGTCACTACCATAGCGTTCCATAGCATCATCATAAGACATCTTAGGGAAGTCAGGAAGTTCTTTGTTGAGCATCACCTTGAAGAGATTTTTTGTCAATCCCTCGAAGGTGTCTAATATTTCATCTCTAGTAACAAAAGACATCTCGCAGTCTATTTGTGTAAACTCTGGTTGTCTGTCTGCTCTAAGGTCTTCATCTCTAAAGCACTTGACGATCTGAAAATATTTATCAAATCCACCTACCATCAAGATCTGCTTAAAGGTCTGTGGAGACTGCGGGAGTGCATAGAATTCTCCTGGATTCATCCGACTAGGCACGACAAAATCTCTGGCACCCTCTGGTGTACTCTTGATAAGATTGGGTGTCTCTACTTCTATAAAGCCTTCGTCAGCGAGATACTTTCTAGTCTCTACGGCCAACTTAGAACGGAAAAACAGGTTTCTCTGCAAAGGGCCTCTTCTTAGGTCGAGGTATCTGTACTTCATACGGAGATCCTCTCCACCATCAGTCTCTTCTTCTATAGTGAATGGAGGCGTCTTGGCAGCATTGAGAACATCTAGTGCTGAGACTATAATTTCAATATCACCTGTAGGTCTGTCAGGGTTCTTGCTCGCTCTCTCGTTGACAGTACCGACAGCCTTGATGACAAACTCTCTCCCGAGTTTTCTAGCTTGTTCCGTCAGGGCTTCATTGTCATCCATATTGAATACCAACTGGGTGATGCCATATCTATCTCTTAGATCTACAAAGGTCAATCCTCCTAGATTTCTTGTCTTTTGGACCCAACCAGATAGGGTTACTTCTTGCCCTTGGTGGTCCATTCTCAGTTCTCCGCAATTATGTGATCTGTACATAGTCGTATTTGTATAAGTCTTAATGTATAAGTTATTGGTTTTGTGGGGACTCAAAAGTAAGGATAACTGAGAGAATTACTAAAAGTTACATAGCTAGTATGAAAATCTCCCTACTTCGATTTTTTGAAATAGATCAGTGAAATAAGGTGGTAGTTCCAAGCTATGGAAGAGTGTTATATTAAGAATTGCTAACCCTATAATCGTAATTAAATTTGATGTGGTCACTTCATTAATCTCAACCCACTAGCCCCAACAAAAAAAGTCCATAACCACCAACGGCTAACAAAAACATAAATTCCTTGATGATTTTATTACTAGAGGATTCTAAGACAAGCCCGTAGCATAGGCCTATAGGGACAGAGGCCATTAGGAGATGCATTTCATGGACAGGGTTTCCAAAGAAAACTGAGAAAAGTGCAACTAGAAAAGTCCAATAGGCTAACTCAATTTTTTTAATGGCATCAAATTTCTTTTTCTTTTTTATTTCCGAATTGAAGAAGATGGAGATTAGGATTAACAAGATCAATAAAATCGGCTTGGCTAGAGTTATCGGATTTTCCCAATTGACTTGAGGTATGCTGACAATATGCTGAGTAAATGGCGAAAATCTGTCCATCATATCAAAATAGAAAAAGACCGTTCCCATCAGAAAGAATGGTGTCAGAAGACCAATCAGCATCTGTAAGGTCTCTCTGACATTGATATTGCGTAGGCTGAGCAGACCTAGTAACAGCACAATCAAAAACAATAGATAAGGCGTGTAAAAACAGGTAGATAAGGCTAACCAAAACCCACTATTGAAGATGTTGATAATAGGCTGAAACTTCTTATAGACCTTAAATAAGCTATTGAGAGAAAGTATAAAAAAAGTGTTGGCAATAAGAATGGGATGGTAGATCTGATTGCTCATCACCCAAGCACTAAAGAGGATAAAGACAGCCGCTGGGATAGTGCTCAGCGCTCTGCTTAACTTATGTTTTATGACGATATCATTGATAAGGTAGGCTTGGATAAGTATCAGAATGATCGAAAAAGAAACCATTAGAATTGTCGATCTCTCTTGTAGATTGAAGAGATCTCCGAATATTGAATTTGTTGCGAGTGTGTTGACTTGAGCAGGAACAACAAAATGATAAGCCAAGAGCGCAATGGCCAACAAGGCAAGGAAGATTAAGTTGATGAATAAGTTTCTCCTAAATAGACTAAGCACGAGTCTGGTTTGTATGCTGCAACTAGCCATTTGACTAGATAACCGCCAAGATAATCAATCGCTTGATATGTCTCCTAATAGTCTGTCTATGACCTCTATTTGTAACTTTGAGTGGCGAGTGGATTGGTCCATATTACATACATATGACATTGACCAATGTTAGGCTTTTTACCTTTGTGGAAATGTATCTGCTACAACCATATAGAGTCGTAACGGTCACCCACCACAACCTGAATGTTCAGGAAATAGGACATTTCTACCTTCGAGGAGAGGGGGATAATCGTGTTTCTGAAGGTATACAACGCCTCAAGGACGCTTTTGGGTTTGAAGAGTTACACTATCTAGAGACCTGTAACAGAGTCAGTTATATAATTTATGGAGGTCTAGACCTACCGTCTGATTTCTTAAAGTCCTTCTTTAAGGTCGCCAACCCAGACTTTAGTGCCGAGGCATTAGAGACGATCAACAAATTTGCTGTTGTACTAGAAGCGGATAAGGCCATACAGCACGTATTTGAACTTGCCTCATCTATGGATTCTTTGGTGGTCGGGGAGAGAGAGATATTTAGACAATATAGACAGGCTTATGAAAACTGTAAGCATCTAGGTCATATAGGAGATAAGCTGAGATTACTGGAAAAGGCAACTGTCAAAACAGCCAAAGAAGTATACAACAACACCAAAATAGGCGAAAAGCCCTTGTCTGTTGTTTCCTTAGCAATGCAGGCCCTTCTGAAGAGACAGCATCAGACCAGTTCTAAAGTGGTCTTAGTCGGTGGAGGAGAGACCAATGCGCTCGTCGCCAAGTTCCTCAAAAAGTATCAGTACTCTGATATTAGAATCTACAATAGGAGTCTCAATAATGCTCAAGCACTGGCCCAATCTGTAGGCGCAGAGTCCTTTCATATTCAAGATCTTAAGGAGTTAGATGGTGATTTTGATATCATATTCATCTGTACTTCCGCCAATAAAGTTATTATCGACCAAGTCCTCTATACAGATATGCTCAATGGTGATGAGAGAGAAAAAGTGATCATCGATCTTGCAGTTCCGCGTAATGTATCTCAGGAAGTAGTGGATAACAACAAGGTCCACTATATCGATATCGAAAGCCTCAAAAAGTTATCTGAAGCCAATCTAGAATTCAGAAAGCAGGAGGTAGAAAAAGCGAGACCTATTATCGCCAATAATATCAAAGCCTTCAGAGATTTGGTACAAGAGCGCCAGATAGAACACGCTATGTCTGCAGTCCCTGCAGAAATCAAAGCTGTCAAGGCTCGTGCCCTCAATGAAGTCTATCGCGATAGAATCGATCTTCTCGATCCCAATGGCAAAGCCTTGTTGATGGAAATGATGGACTATATGGAAAAGAAATGTGTTTCCATTCCTATCAAGCTCGCCAAGAAAATATAACAGACCTCACTATTTGGCTTTTACTAGCCACCCTGGTTATCTAGCGAGCACACTTTATACACTTGCTGCTCTCTGGCATAAACATCAGTCGTTTAGGGTTGATCAGCTTCTTGCAGTTGGTACATAAGCCAAAGTCCGGGTTGTCGATTTTTGTCAAGGCCACTTTGAGCTTATTACGCTTGGAGATTTTGTTGCGTAGCGAAGCCTCCATCACGCTTTTGTTGTTGATGGCGTCCATTCTAGAAATTCTTCCGAGCGAGTTTTCTGGTTTGACGGGTTGGGTCATCTTTTCAGTTTCCTTGATGTCTTCCTCATACTTGATGATGAGGGCTTCAATCTTGGCTTTGAGTTCTGCTTTTGTCTCTGAGGTCATCTTTCTCTATTATGTGCTACCGTATCCACTAAAATTAAGGAAGCTTAGCTTAATAAGCAGCGCTATACTGTTAAGGAAATGACGATTCTGAAAGTAATTTAGGGCAAGGGATACCCGTTATAGTATCTTTAGAAGGCTTCTAAACCAAAACCAAACATTCTCTGGCACAGCGCGATTGGACATATTATTCCCTGACAGGACAACCCTATATGATACAGATGTACCACGGGGATGATTCTCGCCACCTCATCATCTTCGTCAATGGAGAAATTATTCAGATTGCCTTTGACCAGTCGGAGCCTAAGGTTTACAGCTTCTTGATAGAGCAGCAGTTGTTAGAACTAGAACTCAAGGCAGACGGAGAGGCTTTCTCCTATGAGGTAACACCTCAAGCACCAGCTGCCAACTTGGAAGAGGAGAAGATATTTAGCCACCAATTTTGGATACCACTCATAGCGCTATTGGTCATACTTAACTTGGCATTTTATCTTTTTAAGAGCCTCAATGGCTGATACCCTAAAGTAGCTTTACCTTTCCAAAGTCTAGGACAGGATTAATCTGGTATTTTGTTTCGGTAATTTATAGTACTTAACTACGCAAATATTTCCTCTAATAAGAGCGGATATAGAGGGTTGGCAAGTACTAAAAAGTCCTAAATTTGCCGACCTTAATACTCTAAAAGTCTCAATCTTGGATAACCTACAACTATATATAGAGAGCCTCATTTTTGCCTCTACCAAAGCAATCACCATCAAGGACATCAAAGGTGCCCTAGAAGCCCATTTTGAGACGAAATTCAAGGAGAAAGAGGTCCAAAAAGCACTAGATGAGCTCAATGAAAAGTACAATGACCCTAAGTACCCATTCGAAATACTAGGCTTATCTGGTGGTTATCAGTTTATGACCAAGGGGACCTATTACCCTCTAGTCGCCCAACATCTCAAACTAGAGTCTAAGAAGAAGCTCTCCAAAGCAGCCCTCGAGACCCTAGCTATCATCTCTTATAAGCAACCCGTCACTAAGTCAGGTATGGAAGCGATAAGAGGAGTCAATTGTGATTATAGCGTCCAGAAGCTGTTAGATAAGGACCTCATCCAGATCAAAGGTAGAGCAGAAGGGCCTGGTAGACCGCTACTATACAGTACTACGGAGAAGTTTATGGATACCTTCGGCTTGCAGACCTTGGATGACTTACCTAAGATTAAGGAGTTTGAGTTGCCAGAGAACGAAATCGGCCTTCGCACTGACGAAGAAGCAGAGCCTACAGAGCCTGTTGTTACTGAACCAATTGTCGAAATTGAGGGTTCTAATATTCCGGAGGTTATGGATCTAAATGAAGATACCGTAGCGAACATAGAGACGCAACCTCAGATGCAAGCGCCTGGCAAAAGCGATGAAGAAGAATAGCTAGCCGCTAGCACAAAGAGTTTTTCTAACCTACAATAAAGTCTACAAGATGGAAGATCCGATAAAGCCCCTAGTTAATAGAGTTGCCAATAGTGGACTAGTTGTATTTAATCTAGAAGATCACTTTCCAGAAAAAGAAATGGTTGATATAGATCTCAAGCCGTTTTTGTTTAAGGAGCTTATCCTTAAGGAAAAAGATTTCAGAACAGCACTCAAAGAAACCGACTGGAGCCAGTACCAAGACAAAATTGTTTTGGTCTATGTGAGCAATGATGCTATCATTCCCGTATGGGCATATATGCTGATCAGCAGTTATCTTTCTGGGATTGCAGCGGAATGCTATCAAGGTACACAACAAGATTATCTCAAACTCCATTACAGCCAAGTCATTGCTCAAGTCGACCCCTCTGAGTATGAAGACCAACGCCTCATCATCAAAGGCTGCAGCAACAAACCCGTACCGCCAAGTGCCTACGCCGCCATCACTTCTAAGCTCAAGCCGGTCGCTAAGAGTCTTATGTATGGGGAGCCATGCAGTACCGTGCCTATCTTTAAGAGGCCAAGGAAGGTGTAAGTTTTCTGTCCTTCCATTCCGACCGTAGCAAAGCGGAGCGGAGGAATCTAGTTCTAATTAATTCCGAAATATTAAGATAGGCAGACTTAATTAACGGACTAGCGTATGCTACTTAGGCTTTGCTTTATTTTCTTAGGCAGGATGCAAATAAAATAAATGGAGAGTACTAACGTCTCTTGAAAATAATCTTTACACAATTACATAGGTGAAGAACCCCGTTACACTGAGGACTGCGGTCAGAATAAAAAACAAAACTCTGAAAATTGATTTCTCCCTAGATAGCCGCCAATCTCCTTTCTCTGATAAAGCCCTGCTCAGCCATCCACTCATCGTTGTAGATTTTAGAAAGGTAACGAGATCCGTGATCAGAAAATAAGAGCACAACAGTATCTGTCGGTTTCAGGGTATCTGCTATCTGTCTGACAGCTTGGCAAGCACTACCACTAGAGTATCCTATAAAGAGGCCTTCATTACGGCATACCTCTCGAGCTTGCAGTGCGCTATCCTTGTCTGTTACCTTGACAAAGCTGTCTATGATTGCTCGATCGTAGTTGGCTGGGATGATATCTTTTCCGAGGCCCTCTACTTTCTTAGAGTATATTTCGTCTTTGTCAAAAATCTCTTCGTCGTGGAATTTCTTAAGGACAGATCCGTATGAGTCTACACCGATGATGTTGACCTCAGGATTTTGTTCTTTCATATAGCGACCAGCGCCTACTAAGGTGCCACAAGTACCACCACAACAGACATAATGTGTGATTTTACCTTCTGTTTGCTTCCAGATTTCTGGTCCGGTGGAGGTATAATGCGCAGAGGCATTATCTGTGTTATAGTTTTGGTTAAGGTAGTAAGAGTCAGGGATATCTACAGCCAACTTTTCTGCTCGCTTATAGTAGGATTCTGGATTTTGGCTATCGACAATAGGGCAGAGGATAACTCTAGCACCTAGGGCCTTAAGCATAGCCAGTTTTTCTTTTGAGGCTGTGTTTTTTACAGTCAGGATACATTTGTAGCCTTTTATAGCACAGATCATTGCAATACTAAAGCCCATATTACCAGAAGTGGCTTCTATTATGGTTGATCCTGGTCGGATAAGCCCTTTCTTTTCGGCTTGACCTATCATATAAGAGGCCGATCTATCTTTGGCAGAGTTGCCAGGATTGAATCCTTCGACTTTAGCGTAGATATTGGCACCTAACTCTTCACTAAGGTGGTTTAACCTCACTAAAGGAGTTTTCGCGATGAGATGGGTGATATTATTCACCACAGGTAGTTCCTTTTCCTTCACAATAATCTTTATCTCGGTTTTTTATTCAGCTATAAACAAATACAATTATAGGCAGATTATGAGCCAACTACGATAAGACTAGTCTTAAAGGTTGAAGATTATAGGTCTTAGAAAGTCCAAAACCTAGCTATACTGTAGGTTTTCAGCGATCTTGTTGTAGCCTTGCCGTATCGAAAATAGAGAGAATTAAGGGTGTATCTAGGTCGCCTTTGGCATCTAAAAGGAGTCCGGCAACCATTTTTCGACCCTTCATTTGGAGTTCAGGATATGTCTCAGAGAGGACTTTCCCCTCCAAAAAGCAGAGCTCAATATGATTGTGTGGTTGAGGGTTGAGATAGCAAATCCACTTGTTATAGTCATAAAAGGGTACTCTATACCTGATTTTCCTAGAGACACCTTCGATATCAAGAAGGAGCTTGTCTATATAGATCGATAGCTCCAGTTGCTCTGGTGTGAGTTTATCGTGAAATTCTGCTAAAGTCATTCCGCTCTAGCTCGTGATGACCTTTTCTACTGTAGCTAAGATGGCTTTCTGTTTGTCCTCGGATTGGGTGAGTAGAGCCTTTGACTTGGTCACCATCATTTCTACATAGTCTTTCTCGCTGAAGTCTGCACAGTTGATAAGCACGTTGAGATAAGCCCCGTGGATGGCCGCATGGACACAGAGTGCGCCTACACCCGCATCAGATACAGAGGCCGGATTCCCATTTTCAGCCATTTGATTTAAGAAATCATAGCAATCAAAAGAGGTTTGCATCACTTGGTGGGGTATATCGATAGCGTTTTTGGTAGCGGTGATGAGGGCAGCTTTCCTCAGGGTTTTCTCATCATCACTGCCTTTGGGCATTCTGATGGCAGTCATTATGCCATTGAATGCCTCTGTGTCTTTGTCTACTAGATCGAGTAATCTGTCCTTAAGGTGCTGGCCTTGTTCTGCTACTGTAGAGAATTCCTCCCAGCGATCATCCCAGCCACGCTTATGTGCTGAGAGGTTGGCAACCATAGTGCCGAGCGAGGCACCTAGGGCACCTACGTAGGCGGCTATGCTCCCACCTCCTGGAGCAGGACTTTCGGAGGCTGTCTCATCAGCAAACTGTCTCAAGTCCATTTTGACGAGAGGGCTAGTTGCAGCATCTTCTAGTAGATATTCTATAACTTTTTTTCTTGGGTCAAAGGGCGCCAATTCGTCTAGCCCTAAGGACTTGACTGCTATCTTGATGATCTCAGACTCAGAAATGCCTACAGACCGTTGTTGTTTTTTGAGAAAATATTTACCCGCGTCGAGCAAGACTTTCTTTGGTACCAATCCCACCAGTTCTGACCCGGTTACACGTAGTCCTCTCTTGATAGCACAAGATTCTGTCGTATCAAAGGCCTCGTGTAGAGAGGTGACATTGATATCCGTTAGGTTCATAGAAATCTGGGCAACGCCATACTCCTCTATATACCAGCCGATCGCTTTTACAGATTTGAGTAAACCAGGGACCCTTTCAGCATTGCCCTCAGCATCTCTGACGATTTTACCTGAGACCGGATTGCCTTCTCTCTTGACACGACCATTTTCTCTTATGTCAAAAGCTATAGAGTTGGCTCGTCTTACGGAGGTCGTATTGAGGTTAATATTGTAGGCGACAAGAAAATCTCTAGCGCCAATTACAGTAGCTCCTGCTTTGATATTGAGTTCTGAAGGACCGTGATCAGGAGCCCATTCAGGTTGTTTAATCTTCTTAGCGAAGCCTTCATACTCTCCAGACCGGATGACAGCGAGGTTTTTTCGTTGCGGTGACTTGGCTGCCGCTTCATAGAAGTAGATAGGGATGTTGAGCTCTTCACCCACTCTCTTTCCGAGTTGATGGGCATACTTAACCGTCTCATCCATAGTGATATTGGCGATGGGGATAAGGGGGCAGACATCAGTAGCCCCCATACGCGGATGCTCTCCTTTGTGCTGTGACATGTCTATCAGCTGGCTAGCCGTCTTGATCGCTAGATATGCGGCCTCTATCACTGGTTGTGGCGGCCCTACAAAAGTGACAACTGTTCTATTGGTAGCTTTTCCTGGGTCTACATCCAGAAGTTTGACCTGTGGGACAGATTCTATGGCATCAGTGATTTGCTTGATGATGTCCATATCGACACCTTCGCTAAAATTGGGTACACATTCTATAAGTTGCTGAGAAGACATCTGCTTTGTTTTATGCTGATAAAAGTATATGTATTTTTAAAGCTGTGATTAAGCAATTGCCACATATTTTCAGGCTATCCTTTCTTTTGCTATTTGGCTTGAGTCAGACAGAGATGAGTGCCCAAGAGGTGAGCCTTTCGCCGGAGCTAAGTATTCGGAATTATTTATCCTATGAGCTGCTGGGAAAAGTAGAAGATAGATATATAGTCTACAGGGATAAGGGCTTTGCTAAGCAGATCAATGTATTTAACGAATATCTAGAGCAAACTAGTGAATCAGAGCTGGTCCTAGAGCAGAAGCGGTCTACAGTCATCCAGGCTCAGAATCTGGATTCATTGTTTCAGATTGTGTATAGCTATGTCGAAGAAGATAGTACCCATCTACGCATGCGCCGCTACAACAGCAAAGGCGTGCTCAGAGATAGTGCCTTGTTAATAAAGAAGAAAAGGAATGCCACCTTCAAGCCTTATGAGTATGAGGTGTCGGAGGATCAATCCAAGCTTTTGCTGTACTCAATGAGTAAGGATGGTGTGATGGATTGTATTTTATTTGATAATGATCAAGGAGAAGTGATTGCTCAGCGGGAGTTAATTATAGATGAGTTTCAAATAAGAACGCAGCACTACCGAATGGAGCTAAGCGACAGAGGGGAGTTGTTTTTTATGTTCCACAAACGTTTTGATGGATCTGATGAAAATCTTCTTAAGGTGGCCACATTTGATTTTATGACCTTTCAGTCCAGCTTTGGCGTCATTGATTTTGGGGCTTATTTCCGTAGGGATATGATTACGGATTATAATAATCTGCATAACAAGCTGATTATTTGTGGAACATATGCAGAGAAACGTGGTCGCGATCCACTTGGGCACTATATCATCAATGAAGATGCAAATAATCTTGGCAGAGCTTTTGAGCCTTCTTTTGTTGAGTTTTCGCCTGCACTAGTACAAGAGGTGGGCAGGTCCAAAAGGAAGAAGTCCAAGATCTTTCAAAATTTCTGGATCAAAGACATCCTCAAAAGACAGGATGGTGGATTATTGATTTTTATGGAGCTTTACAAGGAGTTTTCTCGACGGAGTTCCTACGGTTCTAATATTGTAAGAAATTCAAATTTTGGACCCAATGCTCGACGCGGATGGGTAGATTATTATAATGAAGATATTGTCATTACAAGCTTTAGTGCAGATGAGACCATTGACTGGACAAAAGTCTTGTACAAAAAGCAGTTTTCTCAGGATGATGATGCTGTGTTCTCATCCTATTTTGTAATGAAGACGCCATCTAGACTTCGACTGGTCTACAATGATGAGATTAAGAGAAGTAATACGGTCAGCGAGTATATTATGGATCCAGGTGGTTGGATCAAAAGAAATAGTCTGCTGAGCACGAGTCAGCTCAATATGAAGCTGAGGTTCAGAGATGCGGTGCAGATAAGCTCTAACGAATTGCTCATTCCGAGTGAAAACAACTATACTTTAAGTCTCGTCAAGATTACTTACTAACACTATTGAGGTTTATTTGACGCTGTGTATGACCAGATTATCAAGGTATCTATCTACCTTTCGATAGATGTTTTTGTCCTACAATCTAGCTATAGATAGATTCTTACTGAAATATTTGCTAGCTCTTGCACTTTACCATCAAATATTTGTCTTTTACAATCTTCAAAAGTCATTCATTCTGAGGCAATTAGGGTCCTTTGGGCGCACTAAATGGGCAAGGATTTGCGTACCTTTAGGCAGTTAAGTCACAAAGAGATTATGAGCGAAGAAAATAAGAAGAAAAGCAACTACGGCGCCAATAATATCCAGGCTCTTGAGGGTCTGGAAGCAGTAAGGAAAAGACCTGGAATGTACATCGGTACGACTGATTCCAAAGGTCTCCATCACCTCGTATGGGAAGTCGTCGATAACTCTATAGATGAGCACCTAGCAGGACATTGTAGCAAGATATCAGTGACGATCCTTCCTGACAATTCTATTCAGGTCAAAGATGATGGAAGGGGTATTCCGGTCGGGATGCACGAGAAGTTACAGAAGTCAGCTCTAGAGGTTGTTATGACCGTCCTCCACGCAGGTGGTAAGTTTGACAAGGACACTTATAAGGTATCTGGTGGTCTACACGGGGTTGGAGTTTCTTGTGTCAATGCACTGTCCACACACCTCAAAGCGGAAGTCCATAGAGAAGGTAAGATTTACACTCAAGAATACTCCATAGGTATACCGACAACAGAGGTCAAAGAAGTCGGAACGACAGACGTAACAGGTACGATAATCACCTATACGCCTGATGCCGATATTTTCGATACGCTAGAATATAAGTATGAAATACTAGCGATTAGATTTAGAGAAATGGCGTTCCTCAATAAAGGTCTGACCATAGAGCTAGAAGATAAGCGAGAAGCTGTCGAGGGTAAGGAAGGCAAACCTAAAAAAGAGACTTTCTTCTCTGAGGGAGGCTTAAGAGAATTTGTCAAGTACATCGATAAGGCCCGAACAGCAATCATAGAAGATCCTATCTACGTTACGGGAAAGGAAGACAATGTAGAAGTCGAAGTAGCGATGCAATACAACAACAGCTACTCAGAAAATGTGCACTCTTTTGTCAATAACATTAGGACAACAGAAGGGGGTACTCACGTTTCTGGATTTAGAAGAGCGGTGAACAGAGTTTTCTCCAAGTATGGAGAAGATAACGGCTTGTTCTCTAAGCTCAAGAATATCAAGATTACTGGAGAGGATTTCAGAGAAGGACTGACGTCTATCGTTTCTGTTAAGGTCCCTGAGCCACAGTTTAAGGGGCAAACCAAAGGCGAACTTGGTAACTCAGAAGTAACAGGTATTGTATCCCGTGCAGTAGGGGAGGCCATTAAGGTATACCTAGAAGAGAATCCTAAGAAGGCCAAGATCATTATCAATAAGGTGATCGTCGCAGCCCAAGCTCGTGCGGCGGCCAGAAAAGCCAGAGAAAATGTTCAGAGGAAAAATGTCCTCACAGGAACTGGGTTGCCAGGAAAGCTATCCGATTGTTCTTCTAAGGATCCATCCATCTCAGAGATTTTCCTTGTAGAGGGAGATTCTGCCGGTGGTACAGCGAAGCAAGGCCGAGATAGACACTTCCAAGCGATACTACCTCTAAGAGGTAAGATCCTCAATGTAGAGAAAGCGATGGAGCATAGGATTTATGAGAATGAGGAGATCAAAAATATGTTTACTGCTCTCGGTGTCAGTATCGAAGATAAGGATGGAGAACGAGTGCTCAACACCAGCAGACTAAGATATCACAAGGTCGTCATTATGTGTGATGCCGATGTGGATGGTAGTCACATTGCGACATTGATTATGACGTTCTTCTTTAGGTATATGCGAGAGCTTATCGAGCAAGGCTTTGTCTATATCGCTGCGCCTCCACTTTACCAAGTTAAGAAAGGTAAGAAAGCAGAATACGCTTGGGATGAGGAAGAGCGCAAAGCACTTGTAGACAAATTCTCAAACGGAAAAGAAGAAGACAATTCTGTCAAGATACAGCGATATAAGGGTCTTGGTGAGATGAACGATACGCAACTCTGGGAGACAACTATGAATCCTGAGACAAGAATCCTCAAGCAAGTCAGCATTATGGATGGGCTTGAAGCCGATAATGTTTTCTCTATGTTGATGGGAGAAGAAGTGCCACCGAGGAGAGCCTTTATCGAAGAGAATGCTGTCTACGCCAATATAGACGCTTAAGCCGTTTTCAAAATTTCAGATATCTCTAAATGGCATCGGGAAATTTCTTTGAGCAGTATGGTGAAATCTCCAAGGAGGGAGTGGAAGCACTTGATAGTAAGCTGAAACTTAATAAGATTACGAAGGGAGACCAACTCTTATCTTATGGCCAGATTTGTAAGGAGATCTACTTTGTCACAAAAGGATGCTTAAGGCTCTATTATATTTCAGATGGTGTAGAGATTACTGTTTGGTTTTCATTTGAAGATAATTCTGCTATCGAGTTGTCAAGTTTCTTGAGTGGCAAGCCAACAGAGTACTTTATCGAAGCCATCGAGGACAGCGAATATCTTTCTTTAGATAAGTCTGAGTTGTTAGGCCTCTATAGTCAATATCCAGAAATGGAAAGCGTGGTCCGTTGCTTCTGGGAAGATGTCATTTTGAACTTGCTACAAAGATTTACTGCCCTCCAAAAGGATTCTGCTGAGAATCGTTATCGCAATCTTATCAATCAGAATAATTACCTACAGAGAGTCCCTCAAAAGTACCTCGCCTCCTATATAGGTGTGACGCCTACGTCGCTGAGTCGGATCAAGAGGAATCTGAGGTGAGGCTTTATTGAATCACTTATTGTTTTTTTATCCATTGTACCAATTCACTGATATGTCCAATGGCATAGTAAGGCACATTGACCAACTGAAATGACTTGCCTTTTAGAGTTGTGACTTTCTCTATCGATAGATGATTGGCCAGTACTCGGAATGCTATTGTTTGGTCTGACCGGTCTATGTATTCATATAGTGATCTTAGTCTGCCCTTGGCATCCGATTTTACTTCTAAGGGGAATACTTCTTTTCCATCTGAAATCAATATGTCCACTTCCGCATTAGCGTTAGCATTTTCTCTGGTCCAGAAGGCTGGTAAATAATTTAGACGAGTGGATCTTGCAATTAATTCTTGGGTCATCATATGATTTGTGAGATAGCCCTTGTATAGACTGTTCATATCTTTTATGTCTATCATAAGTGCTTGAATATTGGCAGCATAATTAAGCAGTCCAGTATCCAAGAATTGTAGCTTTGGTTTGCGTCTATAGTTTAGTGTTAGAGGCAATTGTGTATCAGAGCTGGGATAGATAAGTCGTATCAGTCCTGCTTGATGTAATTTTCTAAAGGCTTCGCCTACTTCTCTAGACTTGTATGAAGAGTTGCCAAATCCATAGAAGGTAATCCTATCGCGAACAGATGGAGCTGTGGAGAGAATGTGTCTAACTACTCTTCGTTCGGTATTGTTGTTACTGTATTTTTCTATGTCAGCCACATAGCTATCCCAGATAGAACTGTACACAGCTTGCAGAGCATTTACCTTTCTATCGTTTTCTATATAGACTTTGACAACTTCGGGCATCCCACCTACCAGCATATATTCATGATAGAGGTGTAGCAACTTATCGTGTGCCATTTCAGGAATAGGTATTTTTTGATAATACTCTAAGGCAACATTTTCTCCTATGGCCTCTAGGAACTCTTCAAAATCCATAGGGTATAAACTCAGTTGCTCTACTCTGCCTACAGGAAAAGATTGCAATTCTCCTAAGGCAAATTCCAAGAGTGAGCCAGCCGCTATGACATCTACATTCTGTAGCTCCTCGTAGAAATATCTGAGCAGACTTATAGCTTTTGGTACTTCTTGAATTTCATCGATAAATAGCAAGGTGTGCTTAGGTATCAATTGCAGATTCTTAGCAAGTAAAATTTTTTCTAGAATAGTCTTTACTTCATCACTACCCCTAAAAAAAACGGCGTCACTATCTTTTTCTAGATTAAGATAGATGTACAGATCATATTGTTTGCCTAGTTCAGATACCAATGTTGACTTACCTACCTGTCTAGAACCCCTTATTATCATAGGTTTTTTGACGGATTTTGTCTTCCACTCTGTAAGTTTTGTAAGTGCTTTTCTTCTGAACATTATTCAAAATTACGTCATTTGTAACAATTAAGGGGTTATATAAGACGTATATTGTATTAAATAAGGGGTATTATAATAATGAATTTGTAACAAATAAGGGGTAAATTTCTCATTCCCTCTATTTTCTTTAGGTATAAGCATTAGAAATCTATACTTACCTATGATCTATTTTACTTAGGATGCAGTCGTCTTCATTCTTGAACGAGGGTAAGCATCAGAAGTAAGCTTATGGTTTATTAACTAAGGGAATCCCGAATCAAGACTTTACTTGGTGCTCTATTCCTTTCTTGCCATAGGACAACTTTTGACTTGAAGATGTGCTATAATTTTGCGGCATATTTTTAATCCAAATCAAAAAACAGATTCAAGGTATGATAGAAACAAACACAAAAGTAAACTACAAAGTAAAAGACATCAGTCTAGCTGATTGGGGTAGAAAGGAAATTACCCTTGCTGAAGCAGAAATGCCAGGTCTTATGTCTCTTAGAAAGGAGTATGCGGGTAAGAAGCCTCTTGCAGGTGCTAATATTGCGGGTTGTCTACATATGACTATCCAGACAGCAGTATTAATAGAAACATTGAAGGATTTAGGTGCAGATGTGACGTGGAGTTCTTGTAATATTTTCTCTACACAAGATCACGCAGCAGCAGCTATTGCAGCAGCAGGTATTCCAGTTTTTGCTTGGAAGGGTATGAACGAAGAAGAATTTGAGTGGTGCATAGAGCAGACACTTTCTAACTTCAAAGATGGTAAGCCATTGAATATGATCCTTGACGATGGAGGTGACTTAACCAATATGGTCTTAGACAAATTTCCTGAATTGGTTCCAGCAATCAAAGGTCTCTCTGAGGAAACAACTACAGGTGTACACAGACTACACGAAAGAGAAAAGAATGGCACACTACCGATGCCAGCGATCAACATCAATGACTCTGTGACTAAATCTAAGTTTGACAACAAGTATGGCTGTAAAGAATCATGTGTAGATGCGATCAGAAGAGCTACAGATGTGATGATGGCAGGTAAAGTTGCAGTTGTTGCAGGTTACGGAGATGTAGGAAAAGGATCAGTGGCATCACTTGCAAGTGCAGGTGTGAGAGTTATTGTAACTGAAATCGATCCTATCTGTGCATTACAAGCGGCAATGGACGGATTTGAAGTAAAGAAAATGTCAGATGCTATCAAGGAAGCGGATATCGTTGTAACAGCGACTGGTAACTACAACATCGTAGATGCTGAGCACTTCAAAGCGCTTAAGGACAAGGCTATCGTATGTAACATCGGTCACTTTGATAATGAAATCAATATGGCTTGGTTGAACGAAAACCACGGTGATAGCAAGGTAGAGATCAAGCCTCAAGTAGATATGTATACTATCGATGGTAAAGATCTTATCGTTCTTGCTGAGGGAAGATTAGTGAACTTGGGTTGTGCGACAGGTCACCCATCATTCGTTATGTCTAACTCATTCACGAATCAAGTATTGGCTCAGTTAGAGATCTGGAACAATACGGATAAGTATGAGAACAAAGTTTATATGTTACCTAAGCACTTAGACGAAAAAGTTGCTAGATTGCACCTCAGTAAGATTGGTGTAGAGCTAGAAGAGTTGACACCTAAGCAAGCGGAGTACATCGGCGTCAAGCAAGAAGGGCCTTATAAGCCAGAGTACTACAGATACTAGAGAGATCATTATTTAGAATCTATTATATATAGTAAGGCCTTCGTGAAAGCGAGGGCCTTTTTTTGTTTCATCCTGAATTATATAGACCTGGTCTACATTCCGCGGAAGCTTCTAGTTTTTTGAATGCTGTCTAAATCTAGTCTAGCGGATAATGAGCAAATAAGGACAAGTGTAATATGTAAATAGTAAGACGTATCAAGGAAGGGAATGGGCCATATGGTTTTGCAATTATATTTACCTTTAGCATACTTTGATTTTCAACATAAAATATATAGTATTTAGTGCATTGCTTGTTGGAATACTAGTATGTGTAAGCATAGCGGAATCTTGCACTCTATCGAAGGATAACAAACTTGTTGAACAAGATGAAAACAACTATCGACTACCTGACGAGATAGATTTCGTTTTTCATGTCAAGCCAATTTTGTCTGACCGTTGTTTTAAGTGTCATGGCCCTGATGAGACAAAGATTGAGGGTGACTTGCAATTGCATACAGAAGAAAAAGCATTCAAAGCACTTGGTATAAATGCTGACCGCTATGCCATAGTTAAAGGGGATCCTGAAAACAGTGGTATTGTAACTCGAATATATTCCGAAGATCCTAACGACCTGATGCCTCCGCCTTCTTCCAATTTGACACTGAGTCAAAAAGAAAAAGAGATTCTTAAAAAATGGATAACTCAAGGAGCAAAGTGGAAAAAACATTGGGCTTTCGTCGTGCCACAAAAACAAGAGGTGCCTTCAGTTAAGAACAAGGAGTGGGTCATTAATGATATTGATAATTATATCCTACACAAACTTGAAGAGAATCAACTACTACCATCTCCACAAGTAAAGAAAGAAAAACTACTGCGCAAAGTAAGTTTTGACCTAACAGGATTGCCGCCTAGCTTGGAGGACATTAATTCTTTTTTGGAGGATAGCTCTGATAAAAATTATGAAAAAATTGTAGACAAATATTTGGCCTCTGATGCTTTTGCTGAGCGAATGACAACAGACTGGATGGATATTGCAAGATATGCCGATACTCATGGTTATCAAGATGATCTAGAGCGGACTATGTGGCCGTGGAGAGATTGGGTGATACACGCTTTTAAAAAGAATATGTCCTATGATAAATTTGTTACTTGGCAATTGGCCGGGGACTTGTTGCCAAATGCAACCAAAGAACAAATTATCGCCACGGCATTTAATAGAAATCATAAGATTACTCAAGAAGGTGGTGCTATACCGGAAGAGTACAGAGCAGAGTATGTAACAGATAGAACCAATACTTTTGGAACTGCGTTTTTAGGACTGACCTTTGAATGTGCTAAGTGTCATGATCACAAGTATGATCCGATAAGTCAATCAGAATACTTTCAGCTTTTCGGATATTTTAACAGCATAGAAGAAAAGGGACTAATCGGGTATGAGGAAATTGCTCCTGAACCATTTGTCAATATTTCAAAAAAGGAAATCGATGAGGTACTCAATTTTATCAATAACCTAGAGGATGAAGATAATATTCCTTTAATGGTGATGAAGGAAATGAAACAGCCTAGAAAGACACATATATTAGAACGTGGATTATATGATCAGATAGGCAAAGAAGTGCAACCTGCAGTACCTACATTTGGTGCAAAAACTCAGAACAAAGTTAATAGTTCAAGAATAGATCTAGCGCAGTGGTTGTTTAGCGAAGATAATCCGTTGACTGCACGTGTGACAGTTAATAGATTATGGCAACAAATATTTGGGAAAGGAATTGTTTCTACTTCTTATGATTTTGGGAATCAAGGAGCTCTGCCTTCTCATCCTGAACTCCTTGATTACTTGGCTATAAAATTCAGAGAAGAAAATTGGGATCTGCGCAAAGTGATTAAGTATATGGTCACTAGTGCTACATACAAACAAGAAAGCCATGTCACAGAAGAACTCTTGAAGATTGATCCAGAAAACCAATTGATGGCTAGGTCAAATAGAAGCCGATTGTCTGCAGAGATGCTACGGGATCATGCGCTAAGCATTAGTGGACTATTGATTAATGAAGTAGGTGGGCCGAGTGTAAAACCTTATCAGCCAGATGGACTCTGGAGTGAAGTAGCTGGTGGAGGTAGTGGTGCGGTAACAAAGTATGTGCAAGATGTCGGCGATAAAAATTACAGAAGAAGTTTATACACATTCTGGAAGCGCACTGTGCCTCCTCCCAATATGTTGCTTTTTGATAAGCCTACTCGAGATTTTTGTATGGTAAAAAGAGAAAATACTAGTACGCCGTTACAAGCGTTGGTATTGATGAATGACCCACAGTTTTTGGAAGCTTCTCAGGCATTGGCAATGCGAGCTATCACACAAACCAACTCTACTGACATAGAAAAAGTGTTGCAATATATGTTCACTCTAGCAACCTCCAGACCTGCTGACGAGTCAGAGATTTTGACTTTATCGGAATTATATACTGAACAGTTACTTCAATTCAAGAACAATACTGACGATGCAGTCGCATTACTTACATATGGTAATGACAGAGGTGCTGAAGAGATAGAAGAAACGGTACTGGCAACATATAGCTTTCTTGCAAATACAATTTTGAATCTGGATGAATCGATAAGAAAGACTTAATGGAGAAAAAGAATCCCATAGAGGAAAGATCTTATTTATTGAATCGCCGCGCATTTCTTTCTAAATCAAGCGTGGGTATTGGAGCGGCTGCACTCTCTGCTTTATTGGGTCAAGGCTTGTTGGGGTCTTGTAATATGATTGGAAGCAATCCTATCGACTCCTTGAAAAAGAATTCGACAGCCCTAACTAACCTTCATTTTGCACCGAAAGCAAAACGAGTAATCTATCTTTTCCAAAGTGGTGGCCCTTCCCAATTTGAGCTATTTGATCACAAACCATTATTGGAAAAACTACGCGGCCAAGAGTTACCTGACTCCATTAGAAAAGGGCAACGACTGACAGGTATGACCTCAGATCAAACTAGTCTACCTCTTGCAAGTTCATTATTTAAGTTTAATCGTTTCGGGCAGTCGGGTATTGAGATGAGCGAACTCTTGCCTTACACTTCGCAGGTTGTAGATGATCTCTGTATGATCAAGTCTATGCATACTGATGCGATCAATCATGATCCTGCTATCACCTTTTTTCAGACAGGGTCTCAACAGCCAGGAAGGCCATCTATTGGTTCTTGGTTGAGTTATGGTTTAGGAAGTACAAATGAGAATCTACCTGGATTCTGTGTTTTGCTATCAAGAGGAACAGGACGACCACAAGGGCAACCACTATACTCAAGGCTTTGGGGCAATGGATTTTTGCACTCACTACATCAAGGAGTACAATTCAGATCTGGGAAAGATCCTATTTTATATCTGAATAATCCAGATGGTATAAACGGTATGAGTCGTCGTAGGATGCTTGATAAAGTATTGGCTCTTAATCAAAAGCAATATGAAGAATTAGGTGATCCAGAAATACAGAGTCGTATCTCACAATATGAGATGGCATATAAAATGCAGACTTCAGTTCCTGGTCTTATGGATGTATCAAAAGAGCCAGATTATATCTATAAGATGTATGGATCAGAGTCTACTGTACCCGGCACCTTTGCTTCTAATTGCTTGCTCGCGAGAAGACTTGCAGAGAAGGATGTACGATTCATTCAGCTCTATCATATGGGTTGGGATCAACACGATAATCTACCTAGTGCAATTAAGAAACAGGCTTATGATGTTGACCAAGCTTCTGCGGCATTGATTATGGATTTGAAGCAGAGAGGTATGCTAGAAGATACATTGGTCATCTGGGGTGGTGAGTTTGGAAGGACCAATTACTCCCAAGGTGCATTGACAGATAATAATTATGGTAGAGATCATCATCCTAGATGTTTCACCATCTGGATGGCGGGTGGTGGTGTAAAACCTGGAATGGTCTATGGAGAGACTGATGAGTTTGGTTATAACATTACTAAGGATCCAGTGCATGTACATGACTTCCAAGCTACGATGTTACATCTCTTAGGTGTTGATCACGAAAGACTTACATATAAGCACCAAGGCAGGCGATTTAGGCTAACTGATGTGCACGGAAAAGTTATTCATGACTTAATAAGTTAGATCATGGTAAGAAGAAACTTTATAAAGCAAATTTCAGTTATTGGCTTGGGTGGTTTCTCTTGTGGTGCTTCCTTGTTGGCCAATCCAAGTCTTTACAAAGATCTAATTATAGGTCACAACACACATCGGTATAAGGTAGATATGTCTTGGGGTGCCTTGGATAGTAAGTCTTACCCTGTTAATGATTGTCATGAGATGGTTCAGGACTCAAAGGGTAGAATAGTCCTACTTACCAATCATACACAAAATAATGTCATCATCTATGATAAGCAAGGTCAGCTTGACGAGGTCTGGGGCACTAAATTTCCTGGAGCACACGGCTTGACTCTAAAGGTAGAAGGCGATAAGGATTTTCTGTATATTTCTGATAATGAAAGACACGAAGTCATCAAGACCACTATAGATGGAAAAATAGTTAACACATTTACTTGCCCGATTGGATCTGGACTCTATGAAAGCAAAGATCAGTTTGTACCAACGGAAACCGCAGTTGCAGATAATGGCGACATATATATTGCGGACGGATACGGCGAGCAACATATTTTGCATTATAGCTTTGAGGGAAGATTACTGAATGTTTTTGGTGGACGAGGTGATGATGAATTGAATTTCGATAATGCACATGGAATAGCCATTGATAATAGAAATCAGCAACACACACTTCTCATCACGGATAGAATGACTAATAAGCTGAAACGATTCAGTATGTCTGGCGATTACATTGAGACTATAAATTTACCCGGAGCCTATATTTGTAGACCTGTTATCCACGACCAATATGTATATCTAGCTACTATATGGTCTGGAAACGGCGCTAATGGAACTGGATTTGTATCTATTCTTAATAAAGACAATAAGCTTATTTCCTCTCCTGGAGGCTGTGAGCCAATGTATAAAGAAGGCCAGCTCCAACATATGTATCAAGCGATTAAGTTGTTTACACATCCTCATGATGTATGTGTAGACGAGGATGAAAACTTGTATGTGGCACAATGGAATTCTGGCAAGTCATACCCTATAAAATTGATCAGAATTTGAGATGTATAGCGATTGTGTTATTATTATTTTGTGTTGCTTGTAATATGCAAAAAATCAAAATTGCTGGCAATGGAGTGGGTGAATTTGTCCAAGAGGACGAAGTGAAGCTAGCTGGTCCAATAGTTCGAATTGATTCTATGTTTTTCAAAAAGCAAGCAAGAGTGCTGGCTGACTTTAGGATGGAAGGTGCTAGCATTTTATATAAATTTGATGATCAAGAGTATAGCCTTTATTCAGAACCTATTGTGAGTAATCGTAGTGGTAAAATTACTTTCAGAACTGAAAAAGAAACCTACAACGCTAGTGATGAATTTGTTATGCCATTTGTCAAAATGAATGATCATTTAAAAGAGTCAAATATCCAATTGATTCCAGCACCCGACTTGGCATATTCAGGAGATGGTAGTGACTCTTTATCAGATCAGTTGAAAGGAGACTATAATTATCGTGAAGGAAATAAATGGTGTGGTTGGCAGGATTCTTTAGTGCAAATCAGAATAGAGTTGGCTTCTCCAATGAATTTAGAAAAAATATGGATTTCTACTTTAACAGATATTCCTTCGAGTATCTTTAATCCTAAGCAGATTTCTATTTTCAGTGAAAATAGTTTAGTAGCCGTTGGAGAGTGGAATATGGAGAATGACTTAAACTGTAAAGAATATAATATTATACCTTTAAGTTTCACATCTATTCAGATATCATCGGTAGTTATAGAAATAATAAATGAAATTGAGGTGCCACAATGGCATCCTAATAGTGGCAATAGGCCTTGGGTTTTTATAGATGAAATAATTTTAGAATAGTGGCGGAATTTATAGGTAGACTACATCCATTGATAGTGCATATGCCTATAGGTATATTACTATTGGCTTACCTAATGGCACTTCTCAGTAAGACAAAACGATTTCAATATCTCAATGCAACCTTACCATTTGTATTACTGGTAGGAATTGTAAGTTCAGTGATAGCTTTCGTGACTGGATGGGTAATGCCAAAGGAGGGAAATTTTGATGACTCGCTTATCAGTTGGCACCTTTGGTTTGCAGTAGGGATGACAATTTCTACAATAATTGTCTATTTGATATATACTTCCAAAAATGATAAACTGAAAAGATTATTTGTCCCGGGATTCACTGTCTCTATAATTTTACTTAGTATGACTGGGCATTATGGAGGAAGTCTTACCCATGGTGAAAATTTTCTTACGACGCCATTTAAGGAGGAGAAAACCCAGTATCATTCTAGCATAGAAGAATTGCATATCTACAAGGACGTCATAACTCCTATTTTGAAAAACAAATGCTATAGTTGCCATAATGAAGGCAAACAAAAAGGTGAACTCATTATGAGCACTATAAATGGACTGCTAGTGGGTGGGAAGGAAGGCCATATAATTAAAGCAGGATTTTCAGAAGAGAGTTCATTAATTAGTAGAATTCAACTTCCCATAGAAGAAGAAAAACATATGCCGCCTAAGGGAAAGAAGCAGCTTAGTGAAAAGGAAATTCAACTGTTGACTTGGTGGATAGACAATGGTGCTGAATTTGATAAAAGGGCAGGAGAGATCAATAGGGACCAATCAATAAATAAAGTGTTAAAGACTTATATACAGAATGACTCTGGCCTCAGATTGGATAATATTCAGAAAGCTGATGCTTCGGTGATACAAGCTTTAACTAATATGGGCATTGTATTGGAAATGCAAAGTGAAGACAGTCCTCTGTTAAGTGTGTTATTGTCTAGAGATACTAGTCTCACTAAGAACAAACTTAAGAAGCTTAAGAAGGTGGCTGACAATATCAATGAGTTGGATCTTTCTTTTAGTAATATTGATGATAGTATGTTGGAGATAGTGAGCCGTTTTAAAAATTTGAGGACTCTTAAATTGAATGGCACGAGTATAACTAGTGAAGGTTTAAAACATGTAGATGGGCTTACTAACCTCGGTTATCTAAATATTTATCAGACGAGAGTTGATGATAGAGCCTTCTCTATTTTGTCAAAATTAGAGAGTCTAAAAAAACTCTATGTATGGCAGAGTTCTATAACTGACAGTGCCTTAAGTCAATTTAAAAATGATCACCCTAAAGTAACAATTCATAATGGAATTAATCAATCCTTGTTTAAGTCCGCTCAACTAAAACCTCCTGTAATAGCGATAGACAAACCTGTTTTTGAGAATGAGACAAGTGTAGAGATGAAATCGAATTTGCAACAATTGGATATTCGATACACTTTAGATGGAAGTATACCTGATAGCACTAGTTTGAAATATATAAGCCCGTTTACTATCAATAAAACTAGTCTGATCAGAGCGATTAGCCGGAAACAAGGATGGATGCCTTCTTCCGTTGCGCAGTTAGCGGTTATAAAAAAGGGTCACGATATTGAAACAATACAGCTGGGAAAAAAACCTAGCAAAAAATATAAAGCCAATGGCGCTAGTACCTTAATCGATAATAAACTTGGAAGCACTTCTTTTAGTGATAACAGTTGGCTAGGCTACGAAGGAGAGAATGCTCATTTTATTGTTGATCTTGGTTCAGTAAAATTAATTGAGAATGTCAGCGTTGGTGTCTTGGAAGATATCGGTAGTTTTATTTTCTTTCCAAAGTCAATTGGCGTGCAAACCTCTTTGGATGGTCAGAATTATACTTCTACCGTTAGTACAAAAATACCGATAAGCACTGAAACAGCACCGCCAAGTTACAAATCAATACTAATTTCTATCCCTCCACTCGAAGCAAGATATCTTAAAGTCTCAGTAAAAGGAGTCCTGGAAAATCCTAGTTGGCATACTTCGCCAGGAGCAAAATCTTGGACCTTCATAGATGAAATTATGGTGAACTAATTGGTTGTATACCTATGGTGTTTATTGATGTTGGTTAGACTCACTCTTCTGTCAGTATTCACAACCAACTACTTGAGCATAATAGAATAACTGTCTTTAGTGATTTAGTTGGCATTTCAATAATCAGATTTGGTATACCTAGTATTAAATATGGTCTATCTAAAAATTAAGTAATTTTCCCATATAGTACCGTTGCTTTACCTTTTTACTTTATTTTAAGTCGGGTAGGTACTGCATCTATAATAGATATTTCCGACCTTCGTGTTAATTCATTAAACAAGATATTCTATGACAATCTCAGAAATAAAGACCCTCCTTAGTAATTCCGAAACTATAGCTTTTGAACTACCAGATGGACAACTCGTCCCATCCCACTTTCACGTGACGGAAGTTGGTATTGTTTCTAAGGATTTTATCGATTGTGGAGGCAAGAGAAGGCAAGAGACTGTCGCTAATTTTCAACTCTGGGAGGCTGATGACTACGATCACAGACTTCATCCAGAAAAATTGGTCAACATCATAGAACTCTCGCAGAAGATATTAGAGATGGGCGACCTGCCTATAGAAGTAGAATACCAAGGTGTGACCATCGGGAAATTTGGTCTGGAACATAATGGTAAGCATTTTGTCCTAACGACTAAGCAGACGGCTTGTCTAGCTAATGATGCTTGTGGCATTCCTGTAATCAAGCCCAAAGTCAGCCTTGCAGATCTCACAGCCAAAAACGCTTGTGCGCCTGGCGGCAACTGTTGCTAGGCCCTGTAGTCTTTACTGCCTGTGATAGTATTTGTCCTGCCCTTTGAACTTGGCAATTTGCGATTGGTTAATCCTATAGAAATGGTGTAGTTTGGTATTCAGTTCTTGGACTATTTGTTTCTTGTTGTCGCTAATTTCTTTTCTACTCCGTGGATCTGTTAGTAGCATGTAGGATCCAGAAGAATAAGGAAACGGCTTTATCAACTGAATGAATTCATGATCCAATACTGCAAGCGCAGCTTCCTTTCGTGTGCCTCCACCTGGAGTACGCTTTCCAGATGCGTCAGTAGAAAAGAATTGCGTTTCGTATGCGCCTTCAAAGCTAATTATATAGAAACCATTTTCTAAAAATCGCTTGTTGTCGATCGTATTACCTTCCTTATCTATAAGTAATATTTCATCATAATTATCATTCCTGATGTTTTGGTAATCATCGTACGTTATAAAGTAATAATCACTAAAATCATACTCTGCATTAAAGGCTTCAAAGATCATTTGATTTTCTCTCTCTATATCAGTCAGTAAGTCTTGTGCTTCTGCATCTCTATTGCGTGATTTGAGAAAAGCTACTTGCTTGTCCGGGGATCTAAACCTGACCAACATAGTTGTGTTTTTTATTTCATCTATCTGTCGATAAGCAGTCCGTCTATTGTTGAAGACGACTGAGCAACTAGAACAAAATAATACAATCAGAAAAAGCACAGAAAGGCGATAAGTATGGGCCATAGGTGTTGAGTTGTGTTACGAAGCTATTATAGTCTCAAAATAGAATTAATTAAGCGCTGTGAGGTGCAGTAACTGTTGTCTTGTCGCTCTCGATACTAGTCTATCTATGTTGGTCTATAAGGATGATATTTCCATCGGGGTCTTTGACAGTGCAACTGCCAGCTCCACTAGTGCTATCCTTGACAGTTTGTTCTAATGTAATCCCTTTTTCTACTAAGGTCTTCTGGATTATCCGCACATCGTCAAATGGTTCTATGGGTTGAGCTGATTGATTCCAGCCAGGGTTGAAGGTGATAATGTTACCTTCAAACATTCCTTGGAAGAGACCGATAAGTGCATCACCATTTTTCATTATGAGGTAGTTCATCTTAAGGTCACCAGCAAATTGGGTAAAGCCTAAGTTTTCATAAAATTGCTTAGAAATTTCTAAGTCTTTTACGCTGAGGCTGATTGAGAAGGCACCTATTTGCATATTGTTGGATTTATCTGTTTAAAATTTTATTAGAGGCTCATTTTTCTAAGATACCAAATAGTTCTTTGCCCGCTCTTGGTTTGATGGAGTTATGGCAAGGTTCAAACTGCACTTTTTTAAAATAAGGTAAAAAATAACCGAGGTACTCTTCTTTAGATCCGCCAAAGGGTCTGTTGCCATCCCGGTCAAGTGGATGACAAAACCATAAACCGACGAGCTTTCCTCCTGAGCCCAATAGTTTGTGCATCTGCTTGGCATACAATTCTCTAGTCTCTTTGTGAGGTTCAAATGAGCAGAAGAAGGTTTGTTCTATGATCAAGTCGTACTCTACATTATGCTCAAAGAAATTGGCTTGTACCAACTGATCCTTAGGAAAGTCGGACACTCTAGACTGAAAATCTAATAGGGGCTGAGCTGAGATATCGAGAATATAGACTTGTGAAAACCCTTGTCTAAATAGATATTCTGCTTCATATCCTCTGCCTGCTCCTGGAATTAGGATACGCAGGTCTTTATTGCTAAGCTGATCGATATACTCTCTAATTGGAGTAGAAGGATAGCCTATATCCCATCCAGTTAAGCCCTCAACATATCGATTAGACCAGTATTTATCAAGTTTTGCTGTTGTATTTAGCCCTAGGTTCACGAGGTTGTCTGTGTTTATTGAAATCTGAAGATACTGTCATCTAGTCTACATAACTAGGTCTCTTGTAGAATTAATCCATAAGAAATACATCTAAACTTCCATCTCTCTCGTTATAGGGGTATAAAATTGATGATGATGATTTTGAAGTTTGAGACACAAGATAAAAGTGAATACACGTCTTTCAAAGGCCTGTTTTCTTCAATGATACAATCCCGATTTCCCGACCACCTCTGCCATATGGAAGTAGCGATTATGGACTCGGATGACTCTAGAGTACCTTATAAGGTCAACTTAACAATAGAAGAAGAACTGTATGTCAGTGCTGTGTCCTCTAATATTATTTCCGCTTTTACCCAAGCATTGAATAGGCTTCAGGTGAAGCTTCCTGAGGATCGCTGTAGGGCTTAGAACTTATTTTTCCACATCATAGATTCTACTGGCTTTGGCGTTTTGTCATTGTACTTGGCATTAGCCTTTTTATTATAGTAGTTCTCTATATCGCCTTCTACTTGAAAGTAAATCAGTTGGCCTATAGGCATACCTGCGTATATCCGTACAGGATGGACGCAAGAAATCTCTAGGGTCCAGTGATTGCAGAAGCCAACATCTCCCTTTCCCGCAGTAGCGTGGATATCGATACCTAGTCGCCCTACACTAGATTTTCCCTCTAGGAAGGGCACAGCAGAATGTGTCTCGGTGTACTCTGAGGTAGAGCCGAGATATAAGATACCTGGCTGTATGACATAGCCTTCTTCTGGAATTTCGAAGTTCCTTATAACATTATGCTTCTTTGCATCGAGAATCTCATCTTGATAGGTAGCTAAGTGAGGACTAAGGTGTACATCATAAGAATTTGTCCCTAGACAACTCCTATCATAAGGTTGAATCACGATTTCTTTTGAGTCAATTCTGTTAAGTATTTCCTTGTCTGATAGTATCATATGGCTCAGGTCTCACTTCCACAATGGTATGAAAGTCTGACAAATGTATTAATATCGGGTTCAATTCAAATAGGTTTTATGCCCTTAATCTTAGACAAAACGATAGATGAGTATACACGGGTAGCTGTGTGGGATGCTCAAGAGGGCAATGCGTACTTCAAGCGGTATATGCAATTGACACAGGCTGAAAAAGCCGCTTATCAAGAAATGAAACCCCACAGACAACGTGAGTGGATGACAAGCCGATTTCTTCTGCACTTCATATCTGGAGAAAAAGAGAGAACACCTATCCATAAAACTAAATTTGGGAAACCCTTCCGCTACAACTGCCATAAGCACATCTCTATAAGCCACTCTAAGGATAAAGTCGCTGTGATTATCTCAGATAAGTCTGTAGGAATTGATATCCAAAATGAAGTAGAAAAGATTACTCGAATCCAGCATAAGTTTGTCTCAGATAACGAAGCGGCTAAGTTACCTGCGGAAAATCTCATTCCTTACTATCATATTTTTTGGGGTGCAAAAGAGAGTATGTATAAAGCCCATGGAACTAAAGAACTAGAGTTCAAAGAGCATATGCATGTCTATCCTTTTAGATTTTTTAGAAACGATCTTGAGTTAAAAGGTTGGGTACGCAAGGGTGACTTTGATAAAACCTATGATCTGGCAGTGTACAAGATAGAATCCGATTACCTCGTTTATTGTATGGAATGCCAATGAGTAAAACAATGAATACTGGAATACAACTGCTACTGATAATAGGGATTATAAGTACGGTTATGATGTCTTGTAAAGACCGTCCAGTACAACAGACTGATCACACTCATCCGGAAATTGTCACACAAGACATCCCCCAGGAATTTCTCAAGTTTTATATGAATTTTCTTTCGGATACTACCTTTCAGAAAGAACATATTCTCTTCCCGCTCAAGCAGAAGTCAGATGGGACCAAGTGGGCTAAAGCAGAGTGGGTCTGTCATAAACCTTATAATGATAACGGCGAATTCCAGCAACAATTCTCTAATATGAATGGCCTGATTTTAGAGACAATAACAGATCCCAAAGGATTATATCAACTAGAGCGACGGTATATGCCGTCTAGCAATAGTTACGCTATGATTTACTTCAGTGTAATGAATGCATTTGAAAACAGTGAAGACTGGAACAAAGAATAGTAAAGACTTATAAGTCTATGCTTTTGCTTAAGCCATTTCTTTTTCTTCTTCCATATACATCTCCATCGGCGGACAAGTACAGATTAAGTTTCTATCTCCGTAGGCATTGTCAACACGTGCCACAGAAGCCCAGAATTTTTGCGTATGCTTTAAGTATTCCATAGGGTAAGCCGCTTCAGATCTAGAATATGGGTGCTTCCAATCGTCTGCAGTTACTTCATCTATAGGATGTGGGGCATTGGCAAGGACATTGTCTTCTTTATCTAGCAGTCCTTCAGTTACTTTCTGGATTTCCTTTCTAATAGATAATAGGGCATCTACAAATCTATCGAGTTCTGCCTTGCCCTCACTCTCTGTAGGTTCTATCATAATAGTCCCGGGCACAGGAAAACTCAACGTCGGCGCATGAAAACCGTAATCGATTAATCTTTTAGCAACATCCTCTGCAGATACACCTCCATCCTTAAAGGCTCTGAGATCGATAATGAGCTCGTGTGCACAGAATCCGTTCTTTCCTGTGTACAGAACATCGTATTCTTTTTCTAGTCTAGCTTTAATGTAATTGGCATTGAGGATAGCAATTTCCGTGGCTAATTTGACACCGTCTCTGCCGAGCATTCTTATATAACCATAAGAGATAAGCAGTATAGAAGCTGAGCCCCAAGCTGCTGAGGAAACAGGTAAAATCGCAGTATCCTCATTTGTCAATTGATTGTGTCCTGGCAAGAACGGTAGTAGCTTTTCATTGACGCAAACTGGTCCCATACCTGGTCCTCCACCACCATGCGGTATGGCGAAAGTCTTGTGTAGATTCAAGTGGCAACAATCTGCGTGAATAGCTCCAGGACTCGTCAGTCCGACCTGCGCATTCATATTGGCCCCGTCCATATAGACTAGACCGCCATAGTCGTGTACCATATCACATATTTCTACAATGGCTTCTTCAAAGACACCGTGAGTAGAAGGATAGGTTACCATAATGGCTGCAAGATTTTCTTTATGTTGCTCTAGTTTCTCTTTAAGATTTTCAAGTGAAATATTTCCATTTTCATCACAAGCAGTAACCACAACTTTCATCCCTGCTATAATGGCGCTGGCTGGATTGGTACCATGCGCTGATGAAGGAATGACAACAATATTTCTTTGGTCGTCGCCTCGAGATAGATGATAAGCTCTAATCAGCATCAGCCCTGCATACTCTCCTTGGGCACCTGAGTTTGGCTGGAGTGTACAGCCTGCAAAGCCTGTTATTTCAGAAAGATAGGCTTCTAATTCTTCAAATATTTGTTGGTAACCTTTTGTCTGATCTGCAGGCGCAAAGGGATGTATGCTAGAGAACTCAGGCCAAGAGACGGGCATTAATTCGCTAGCTGCATTTAGTTTCATTGTACAACTACCCAGAGCAATCATAGAATGTACGAGAGACAAATCTTTAGATTCTAAAGACTTGATGTACCGCATCATCTGAGTTTCTGTATGATGCATATTAAAGACAGGATGCTCTAGATAATTGTCTTGTCTTATTAAGCTGGCTGGAATTCCGTAAGGAACACCGTTGGTATATCCAGAATCAGTAGCCTCAAAGATGTCAAAGAGATCGTTAAGGTCCTCTGGTAAGATGCTTTCATCCAGACTTATAGAAACTGTATCGCTAGTGTAGAATAGGTTGATTTCTTTTTCAGCACAATTTTTTCGGATAGCAGCTTTTTGTTTATCGTCTACCTTGATGGTCACTGTATCAAAGAAGGTATCATTGATGGTTGTATAGCCTTTTGATTTAAGATGGTGATGCAGAGCTTTGGTATGCTCATGAATATCTAGAGCTATGCTTTTGATTCCCTTTGGCCCATGGTAGCAAGCGTACATAGAAGCCATAATTGCGAGGAGTGCTTGAGCTGTGCAGATGTTGGAGGTAGCTTTTTCTCTTTTTATGTGTTGTTCTCGAGTCTGTAATGCCATCCTGAGAGCAGTACCGCCTTTCCTGTCTTTGGATACACCTATGATTCTGCCAGGAATTTGTCGTTTGTATTTTTCAGTTGTCGCAAAGTAAGCGGCATGTGGGCCACCATAACCCATCGGTACACCGAAGCGCTGGGTGTTGCCTACTACAACATCCGCTCCCCAGCTACCTGGAGAAGACAAGAGTGCTAAACTCATTAAATCTGCTGCCACGATAAGGAGTCCATCACCTTGATGTATTGTTTCTGCTAGGCGGCTATAGTCTTCGACGCTTCCTACCGCATTGGGATACTGCACTAATGCTCCAAAGCAATCTTCTGTCATTGTAAGATCAGAGTAATCACCTTCTACAATTTCTATATGCAGTGGTGCGGCTTTGCCTCTGACGACAGCTTTTGTCTGTTCGAAGCAATTTTTATCTATAAAGAACTTATTTCTTGGTGTTTTTGCTCTTTTGTTTTTGATAGCGTGTATCATCATCATCGCCTCGGCAGCTGCAGTGCCTTCATCTAGCAGTGATGCATTAGCAAGTGGAAGGCCTGTAAGATCGCTTACGACAGTCTGATAGTTAAGCAAGGCTTCTAGTCTTCCCTGTGCTATTTCAGCTTGGTACGGAGTATATTGAGTATACCAAGCAGGATTTTCAAAGATGGTTCTTTGGATGACGGGTGGAGTCAGTGTATTATAATACCCTTGACCAATATAAGATCGGTACACTTTATTTTTTTGCCCAATCTTCTTGAGCATTCTTAAGTACGCAGTTTCCGATAGGGCTTCTGGGATGTCTAGGTCCTTTTGAAGTCTTATGGCTGGTGGTACAGTCAGGTCCATAAGTTTATCAACACTAGATGTTTTTATTGTTGATAACATCTCTTTGATTTCCTCTTCTGAGGGGCCGATATGTCTGAGGGCAAAGTCTTTCATAGGTTGTCTTAACTGGAATTGAAATTATATATAACCTTTAATATATAAGAGCAACTAGGGCAAATAAAATAGCCCTTGTTCCAGATGAAACAAGGGCCCTTCAATTTGGTTGTTTGAAGTTTTACTTAACCTTAAAGGCCGTCTTTAACTTCTTCACATAATCAAGCTTTTCCCAAGGGAAAGTCTCGACGGACATTGTTTTTACTTTACCTGATCCATCTTTGAAGGAAACTTTCTTTTTCATAGGTTTTCTACCCATATGGCCATATGCCGCTGTCTCTGAGTATATCGGAGATCTGAGTTTAAGTCTTTGCTCGATAGCGTATGGTCGCATATCAAATACCTTATTGACAATCTTAGCAATCTGAGAGTCATTTTTTTCAACCTTGGCTGTGCCATAAGTGTTGACATATATATTGGTAGGCTTAGCTACACCAATTGCGTAAGACACTTGTACGAGTACCTCTTCGCAAATACCTGCTGCTACAAGGTTCTTAGCGATATGTCTTGTAGCATAGGCTGCTGATCTATCTACTTTTGAAGGATCTTTTCCTGAGAATGCACCACCACCGTGAGCACCTTTGCCACCGTAGGTATCTACAATGATTTTTCTTCCGGTCAAGCCCGTGTCCCCATGTGGTCCTCCGATAACAAACTTACCTGTAGGATTGACGTGATAGGTAATTTTACTTTTGTCTAGAAGCTTTCTGACGGAAGCTTTTACCTTTTTTCTAACTCTAGGTATAACTATTGCTTTGACGTCTGCCTTGATTTTTCTCAGCATCTTGTCTTCTGCTGCAAAATCATCGTGCTGTGTACTCACAACAATCGTATCTATCGCTTCTGGCTTGTGGTCATCGCTGTACTTGATCGTCACTTGAGACTTAGAATCAGGTCTGAGATAAGTCATTTGCTTACCTTCTTTTCTGATTGCTGCGAGTTCGATAAGGATTTTGTGAGAAAGATCCAGTGCCAAAGGCATATAGTTTTCAGTCTCATCGGTTGCATAACCAAACATCATACCTTGGTCGCCTGCGCCTTGTGCATTGGCCTTAGCTTCAAAGCTATTACTTCTAACCTTTCTGTCTACTCCTTGATTAATGTCAGGAGATTGCTCATGTATAGAAGAAAGTACACCGCAAGAATCTGCATCAAACATATACTCTGATTTGGTATAGCCGATTTTCTTGATAACATCTCTTGCAATCTGTTGTACATCTAGGTAAGTCTTTGTTTTTACTTCTCCAGCAAGAACTACTTGACCCGTTGTCACAAGAGTTTCGCAGGCTACTTTAGAGTCTTTATCAAAAGCTAAAAAGTGATCTACGAGTGCATCTGAAATTTGATCAGAGACTTTATCTGGATGTCCTTCTGATACGGATTCTGAGGTAAATAAATATGGCATATTCTTTATTTAGGTCTATTAAAACATGATCTCTGCAAAAGTCTCATTTTTATTGAAATTACCTAGGCTATTAGCGGCTTTTAGGGATATAAAACCATCTAAACGATAACATTCTCTAAAATCAATCGCTCTTCCAGTCTTCCCTCTAACTTATCCCCTTTTTTTATTGGTCCTACACCTGCTGGTGTCCCGGTATATATGAGATCTCCAGCTTCTAGAGTAAAGTACTGTGAGAGATAATGAATGAGATAATCTGCTTTGAAAATCATATCCTTGGTATCTCCAGATTGGACCAACCTTCCATTGAGACTGAGCGAAAACTTTGTGCTCTTCAAATTAAATTCACTAGCAGCGTACATGGGACTCAAAGTCGCGGCGTTGTCAAAGCCCTTTGCTATTTCCCAAGGATGGCCATTGGCCTTACAAGTAGCTTGTATATCTCTAGCTGTATAATCTATACCTAAGGCTATGGCGCCAATATGATTATGGGCTTGAGAGAGCTTGATGTTCTTGCCACCTTTAGATAGATGGAGGACGAGTTCTAGCTCATAATGTACTGACTGAGAAAAGGTAGGGTAGGGTACCTTTTTCTTATAGGATAGAGCCGTAGTTGGCTTCATAAAAACCAGAGGCTTTTTTGGAACCTTGTTGTTAAGCTCTTTGGCGTGATCTACATAATTACGACCGATACAGAATATTTTCATAACCTTAGAATTTGACGTTACTCAACCCACAGAGTTCCTTTACTTCACGGATTGTTGCTTGTGCTCTTTTTCTGATTTCAGCACTCGAGGCTTTGATTTGATTTTTGATAGCCTTTTTATCTGCGGTGATGGCATTTTTCTTTTCTACAAATTCTCTATTTAGTCCTACAAGAGTATCGGCGACGACGCTTTTTAATTCTGAGTATTTGAGTGCTCCGCTTGTGTAGGCAGCCATCTGCTCATCGTGTGCGGTATGATTGTCAGCGGCCTTGAGCAGTTGGAACAGATTGGTTAAGCCAGGGCTCATTTCAGATGTTGGCTCTCCACTATCCGTAACGGCACTACCAATCTGCTTGCGCAACCGTTGCTCTTCAGCAAAGATGCTGATGTTGTGCTTCTCTCCGGCAGACTTGCTCATCTTGCGGGTAGGATCAGCAGTAGACATAATCTTAGGAGTCTCAGTCCTCAACATCTCTGGTAGGACGAAATATTCTTTTCCGACCTGATTATTAAATCGATTAGCGATTTCCTTAGTCAGTTCTAGGTGCTGTTTTTGGTCTTCTCCTACAGGAACATAATCGGCTCTATAGATTAAGATGTCGGCGGCTTGTAGAACAGGGTAGTCATATAGACCTACAGATATAAAGCCCTCTTTTCCTTGACTGCTCTGCTTACTCTTGTCTTTGAATTGGGTCATATTCTCTACACGACCGTAAGAGGCAAAATTGTTAAAGATCCATCCCAATTCTGAGTGTTCTGGAATGAGCGATTGGATAAATAGATTTTCTGCTTTTACACCTACGGCCAGCAAGTTGTAGATCAGCTCCCAGGTATTTTCCTTGAGCTTTTTAGGGTTGTAGGGCATCGTCATAGCATGGTAATCTACCACACCATACATACAGGTATATTGGTCTTGTAAGCTGACCCAATTTTTGACGGCACCAAAGTAGTTTCCAAAGTGCATATCCCCAGTCGGTTGTATGCACGAGAGTACGCGTTTAGACATAATTATAAGGTTAAGTAGCTTCTGTAGCGATTACAGAGATTTCTATATTGACAAATTTAGGGAGATTGGCTACTTCTACGAGCTCCCTTGCCGGAGCCGTCAAGTCGTCAAAATACTCTGAATAGACAGCATTGATCCGACTATAATTATTCATATCGGATACGAAGACAGAGGCTTTGACCACGTGATCAAGCGTCATACCAGCTTCATTTAAGATGGCAATGATGTTTTTCATCACTTGGTGAGTTTCTTCTTCAATACTGCTCATAACCAACTCTCCACTCTCAGGATCCAAGGCAATTTGTCCAGATACAAAAAGGAGATGACCTGCTTTCACAGAATGATTATAAGGCCCTACAGGCGCAGGTGCCGCAGAGGTATTAATTATTTTTTTCATATATGTCTAAATTAAAAAAGCCCTTTAACCTGTTGGTAAAGGGCCTTAAAGTAAGATTTATCTTGTCATTAGTCTTCGTAGACTGCGCCTTCGATGACTACTTTACCCTTATAGTACATATTGCCTTCTGACCAATATGCTCTATGAAATAGGTGTGCCTCTCCTGTAGTCTTACATACGGCAATCTGAGGAATCGTCGCTTTTTTATGCGTTCTTCTCTTTCTTTTTCTTTGCTTGGATATCCTACTCTTTGGATGTGCCATGGTCTAATTGTTAGTTAAGTTTCAAATTTTTGAGTGCCTCACTAAAGGGATTTACCTCCTCTTTAGTCACATTTTCTTCTTTCAGATCTTGATTATACAGCCTATCTAATATCTCTTTGTTACAGCTTTTCCCTTCTATCTCATCGCAAGTTCTCTGGATTGGTACCGATAAAGTAACCAAATCGTAAAGAATCTTGGCGCAGTTGAAGTCTGGGCTGTCTGGGCTGAGATAGATAATCTCATCCTCTTCCCTTGGTACTTCATCATACTTGATAAGGAGATCATATTGCTCCTCTATAGGATAGGCAATATCATCTGTACATCGATTACATTCTGTATCGACGGTACCACTGAAAGTAAGGTCCACAACTAAGTGGTCTGATTTTTTTTCCACACTGAGTTCTGCTTTCAAATTACCATCCTGAAACATAGAGTTCTCAAATTCACTAAAGAAGCTCTTGTCGAGTTGGAAAGTATAGGTGTGGAAACCAATTTTCATTCCCTGTATTGGCAAGGAAAACTGTTTCAAGGCCTGCATTTTAAAGATCTTTTTAAATTGGATGCAAAAGTAGGGCAATTTTATCAAAATTACCAAGTGTCAAGCCCCTATATATCAGCATATTAGCAAAAAAGAAAGCCAGACTGTTTCCAGCCTGGCTTCTATATCTTGGAATCCTTAAATAAGGACTAGTCCATTTTAGATACTCTCTTGATCTGTGCAGCAGCCCAGTCCTTACCTCCAAGTCCAAAAGCGATAGCAGCTGCTATACTAAGACCTCCAAGTACTGAAGTTACTAGTGTATTAACGATGTCACCACCTATACCTATTTGGTTTAGTACCATAGATACAACTAGGAACATAACACCACCATATGCGATGTTACCTACTAAGTTAGGGCTAGAGAATCCTCCTGCCTTAAGTGTAGATACAGCCATATCTCTCAAGAAGTTAGCGCCATACATACCTACGATAAGAAGGATACATCCTACTATCAATTTAGGGATGAATGCAACAACTTGTGTCAAAAGACCTGATACCTCAGGAAGACCTAGCTTGTTGAAGAATAAGATTAGAGTCGTAAACATTACGATCCAATAACCTAGTTTACCCATAAGACCAGAAGCATCTGACTTCATACCGCCTTTAGATAACATAGAGTTGATGCCTACTTTATCAGCAACATCGTTGAATTTAACCGCCTTAAGTACTCTTGTAAGAGCAGTCTTAACGATTTTAGCGATGATATAGCCAATAAATAAGATTACGAAAGCACTAATAACACCTGGTAAAGCTTGTGCGATTGTGTTCCAAGTGCCTTGAAGGGCAGCAGAAATCTGGCCCATCGTATCAGTTGCAGCACCAATTACTTGATTTTGTAGAAACATTAGAGATTATTTGTTTGATTAGTTAATTCTGAAATATTGTATAATTCTACGTTTTGACGGGAATAGTTCCCTCAAGTAACGCGAAATGTTAAAAAAGTTAAGATTATTTTATTGGCAGCTCAGCGGTTGCTACTGATTGAAAGGTGATTTTTTAAAAATCTACCTATTAATAAGGATGCCGATATAGGCAATGGATTTGTTATTGAAGCAAAGTGTTTTGATCAGAATGGCACCTGATATTGCCTTATTGACAGCTCAGCGGTTGCTCTTGTTGGATGGTGATTTTAATCTGCCCATCCATACCCATTGTAGCCCCATTTCCGGGCTCTGGGTCTTGTGCAATGATGTAAGCTTTAGCTTGATTGGTAATGGCCCCTCCCGAAATTTCTACCTCTCCTAACCTAAGTCTATAAGTTTGTAGAAGAAATTTCAATTGACCATATTGTCGACAGACCAAATCTGGAATCTCTATCTGGCCACCATCGATTTTACTGATGACAAACTCTAGTGTCCCGCCTCTCTCGATCTTGACATTGCTTTTTCGACCACTCTCTCCATCGATCAATCTGCCCTTATACCATACTTCTAGAATGTGACCAGGTTCTCCTGCATCGTGTCGTTCACTTCGAATCTTACTGTTAATGCTCAGATAGGCTAGCTCTTTCTGTTTGTTATTGTACTCACTACCATACATCGATGAGAGCTCAGAGAGATCATACTCATCCGCTTTGTACTTGGTAATATCTACGTAGATTTTGCGCTTTTCCTTCACCTTGGAGCCACCTGTTGGGTTCTGAGCTATAATTAGGCCACCTGGCTGATCTACCTTATGGATAGAATCTTTGACGATCATCTCAAAAGACTGTTTCTCTGCATCTTTAGTTGCCTCATCTATATGCATCCCGATGTAGTCCTTAAGTTCTTTCTCTTGGCCATGATTGGTATAAATCTTAAGCCATAAGAGGACACCACCAAAAATGAGGATAACCAGTAAAGCCATCAGTAACAAGTGAATCAAGAAGCGCTTTAGCGTCAAGTCAATAGTTTTAGAATAATAAAACGAATAACAACCCTCTACGAATATAGGGTTATGTTATAATTACTTCAAATATGACCAATATTCTAGCACTTCTGAGTAAATTGTCAATATGAAAAACGCATATCTGCTCATCCTATCAATCCTTATTCTACCCTTATCGCTATTATCGCAAAAGAAGAGTATGACTCCAGAAGTCTACGAGTTGTGGAATCGTATTACTGACAAGCAGATCTCAGATAATGGAAACTGGATAACCTATAGATTGACCAACGAAAAAGATCGATCAGATCTTAATGTATACGATGTTACATTAGAAAAGACCTACACCTATCCTGCCTCCCAAAAAGCTACATTTACCACCTCCGAATCACATCTACTTTTTATCAAGTCAGCAGACCCAGACACGATCAAGTCGATGAAGAGAAGGAAAATCAAAAAGAAAAAACTACCCAAGGATACACTGTGTATAATGGACTTAAGATCGAAAGAAGTCATTAAGGTCAATAATGTGCAATCCTATAAACTCGGCAAGGAAAGTGGGGTGGTCGCCATAAAGTTGGCCCCAGGTGATATGAAACTTGACAGTACACTGGTCAAAAAAGAGGGAAAAAAGAATGGCACCAAATTGCTTATCAGAAATCTTAAAAAAGGCTCTTCGAAAGCGATAGGCTTTGTAACGGATTATAATTGGTCAGAGAAAGATGGAAAAATGGTACTCCATACTACTGGACAAGACAGCACAAAGGCAGATAAGGTGTTGCTTTATGATGCTAAATCAGATAAGATGTTGACGCTTATCGATCAGATTGGTGAGTACAAACAAATGAGTTTAGATAAAATGGGTCGTAGAGTGGCCTTTATTGCTAATCGAGATACTAGTAATGCTAATCGAGGGAAGGAGGAGCTTTTTCTATGGACCGAAGGAGAAAGAAGAGCTAAAGTTATTGCAGGTGAGAACAGTAATTTTCTGCAAGAGGAGTGGCACATTAGTAGCAATCGACTTCCCTTGTTTACAGAAGGTGGTGAAGGAATTTATTTTGGTGTAGCACCATTAAGGACACAACCTGACAGTACCTTATTGGATGAGGAGAAAGTAGATCTCCAGATATGGAATTATAAGGATGGGAAGATTCAGACACGACAAGATGTAGATCTCAAAAACACAGAGAAAGAGACTTATGTAATGACTTATGATTTCAAGTCGAAAAAATTTGTCCAAGTCACCGATGAGGAGAATAAAGAAATGAGACCCAATGCTAAGCAAAAAGGGAATTATCATCTCACTTCGGATAGAAGAGCTTATGAAAAGTATGCCACTTGGAAAGGACACGATTATCGCGATGTCTATAAAGTCAACGCTAAGACTGGACAAAAATCAAAAATCCTAACGCGTATCGAAGGTACGCCACGTCTCTCTCCTGATGGCAGTTATGCCTACTGGTACGAACGTGCCGACACAACTTGGAATGCTATCAATATGCAGACAGATAAGCATTCAATTATGTCTAAAGGCAGGCTCTTCGATGAGCTGAATGATAGACCGATGCATCCTTCTTCTAGTGGGCATATAGGCTGGACAAATAAGAAGGAGTTGATTGCTTATGATCACTATGACTTATGGAAACTCTCACCTCAAGGCCAGCCACAAAAACTCACTGATGGGAGAAAAAGTAATGTT
>CALBWK010000008.1 GCA_937969415.1 uncultured Saprospiraceae bacterium
GGTGATCATTCTCGAGTTTTACTCTAAACATTGCATTGGATAAAGCCTCTTCTATGACTCCATCTTGAGCAATTAGGTTCTTTTTTGCCATTTTAAATTTTCGGAGTGCAAATATCTATTTTTCTAGCGAAATATTCCTGATTTCAGGATTATTTTTTATAACCTCAGTTATCAAGCTGTGATCAGATAAAATATCGGGTCCATCCTTCGTAACTGCTATTGTATGCTCATAGTGTGCAGAAGGCATTTTATCCTTAGTAATGATCGTCCAACCATCATCTGACTGCTTCACACCTTTGACTCCTAGGTTAATCATAGGCTCTATAGCTATAACCAGCCCTTCTCTCAACTTAGGACCTCGTCCTCTCTTCCCAAAATTAGGAACCTCTGGTGCCTCGTGTAAGTTCTCCCCTATTCCGTGTCCTACCAACTCTCTTACGACACTATAGTTCCTGTCTTCATTATACTTCTGAATTGCATAGCTAATATCACCGATTCTATTGCCTATTTCTGCTTGGGCTATGCCTTCATATAGGGATTCTTGTGTAGTTACAAGCAATTCCATAGTCTTATCTGAAACTCCTCCCATAGCAAAAGTGAAAGCACTATCGCCATAAAATCCATTCATATAAGAGCCACAATCTATACTTAGGATGTCCTCTTCTTGAAATTCAATATCCTTAGGAATACCATGAACAACACCTTCATTAGGTGAAATACATAAGGTACCAGGAAAACCTCTATAACCTTTGAATCCGGGCTTAGCGTCATGATCTAGAATAAACTCCTCTGCGGCCTTGTCGATATCTTTACCAGTCACACCTGGTTTCAATATAGACGCGACGTGCGCTAAAGTTTTGGAAACGAGTAGGCAGCTTTGCCTAATATGCTCAATGTCTTCAGGAGTTTTGTAAATGATCATTACATACCTGCTCCTATGGTCTGCATACCACTTCTTCCCTTGATTCTACCTGACTTAACGAGACCATCGTATTTTCTCATTAATAGATAACTTTCTATTTGTTGAAGCGTATCTAATACCACTGCAACTAGAATTAGAAGAGAAGTACCTCCAAAGAATAGTGCGAAAGCATCATTGACGCCAAACGCAGCTATAATAGCTGGTAATATGGAGATCAAACCAAGGAATATAGATCCTGGTAATGTCACACGTGTTGTTAGACTATCAATATAGTCTTGAGTGTTTTTACCAGGCTTTATCCCGGGAATGAAAGCATTTTGTCTTTTTAAGTATTCCGCATACTGCTGAGGATTCACGAGTAGTGCCGTATATACATATGTGAAAATCACTACAAGCAAAAAGAAGATGACATTGTATGGAATAGATTTCCAATCGCTCAAACTCAGTAAGAAATCTCCCGGAGTCCCACCTCTACTGACCCACTGGGCGATAGTTACAGGTAAGAACATTATAGCTTGGGCAAAGATGATTGGCATTACACCTGAAGCATTGACCTTCAATGGAATGAAATCTCTTGCACCGGCTTGCGGTAAGTTAGATTCCGTACGACCAACCATACGCTTGGCGAACTGAATTGGAATACGTCTGACACCTTGGACAATTAATACAGTTGCTAATACTACAAAGAATAGTACTGCAAACTCAAGTATCAATAAGAATCCACCACCTCCGTTGAACTGAGAAATAACCTCAGTAGCAAAAGATCTAGGGAGTGTTGCAATAATTCCTATTGTGATTAATAAAGAGACACCATTACCGATACCTCTATCTGTAATCTTTTCTCCTAACCACATCGCAAATATTGTCCCTGCTGAAAGGATGACGATATTACTAAACCAGAAAACAGTCGGACTCAAAGACTCGTGTACCGCACCTGGCGTAGAATTAAGATAAGTCAAATATCCTCCACCTTGTACGAGAGTGATAAATACTGTCAATATCCTTGTAATCTGTGTTATTTTCTTTCTACCAGACTCGCCTTCCTTCTGTTGAAGCTTCTGAAAGTATGGTACAGCAAAGCCCAATAACTGGACGATGATAGATGCTGTGATATAAGGCATTATACCTAAAGCAAAAATTGCTGCTTGGTTAAAAGCCCCACCTGTGAAAGTGTTGATCAGATCGAGAAGAGAATTACCCTTATTACTTAAAGAAGCTTTTAATGCATCTGCATTAACACCAGGTAATACTATAAAAGAACCTATTCTGTAAACTGCTAAAAGAGCTAACGTAAAGAGGATTCTTTGCTTTAGCTCTTTTATCTTCCAGATGTTCTGAAGAGTCTCAATAAACTTATTCATTATCCGATTTTAAAGTAGAGTAACTGAACCACCTTTAGCTTCTATTGCAGCTTTGGCTTTTTCAGAGATAGCGTGAACTTTGACATTAACAGTAGAAGTTAATTCACCGTTGGCCAATACTTTTATTTTCTCACCTTTCTTGATGATGCGCTTTTCATAAAGTGCTTCTACAGAAACGTCAGCAAGACCATACTTGTCTTTAATTTCTTGCAGTCTAGCAAGATTTAGAGCAGTATAGTTTACCCTGTTCGGGTTTTTGAAACCTCTTTTAGGCAATCTCATCTGCAATGGCATCTGACCACCCTCGAAGGCTCTCTTGCTACTCCATCCAGATCGAGACTTGGCACCTTTGTGACCTCTAGTAGAGGTACCACCGTGACCAGATCCCTGACCTCTTGCTATTCTTTTCTTGCGCTTTACAGAGCCTTTAGCAGGCTTTAAATTATGCAGTTCCATTATATGGTATTTCTATCTTCTATTAATTAAGCTTCTTCCACTTGAAGAAGATGCTTTACTTTATTGACCATCCCCATAATCTGAGGAGTAGCTTCTTTTTCTACGGTTTGATTCATCTTTCTCAAACCCAAAGCCTTCATAGTCTCCTTTTGTCTCTTCGGACGATCTATGATACTTTTTACTTGTGTTAGTCTAATCTTGCCCATAGTCTTATCCTTCAAATAGTTTTTCTAAAGTAATGCCACGTGCTTTTGCTATGTCATGAGGACTTCTCAATTTCTTGAGTGCATCAATTGTAGCTTTTACAACATTATGCGGATTTGATGAACCCTGAGATTTTGCCAATACATTCTGCACTCCTGCACTCTCCAATACCGCTCTCATCGCTCCTCCTGCAATAACTCCTGTACCATCTGCAGCTGGCTTTATAAGTACCTTTCCTGCACCATACTTACCTTTCTGCTCGTGAGGGATAGTCCCTTTGATGATAGGCACTTGAACAAGATTCTTACGTGCATCATCTACTGCCTTAGCAATACACTCTTGCACATCTCTTGCTTTTCCAAGACCGTAACCAACTTTTCCTTTGGCGTCCCCAAGAACAACTAAAGCAGAAAAACTGAACGTACGTCCACCCTTCGTTACTTTCGCTACTCTATTAAGACTTACTAATTTGTCTTTTAAGTCAGAAGTCTCGGCAGCTTTTTCCTTGCCTCTTCCACCTCTGTTGTTGCTATTTCTTTGAGCCATAATTCTTGCTTATCGGATTAAAATGAAAGGCCACCTTCTCTAGCTCCTTCAGCTAAGGCCTTCACTCTTCCGTGATATAAATTACCGCCTCTATCGAAGACGACTTTATCTATGTTCTTTCCTTTTGCCTTTTCAGCGATTAGTTGACCTACTTTCTTAGCACCTTCGGCACCTACGCCGCCAGATACTTTAGAATTGGCATCAGCCAAGGTTACACTATTTACATCATCAATTAGTTGACAATAGATGTACTTGTTAGATCTGAAGACTGAAAGTCTTGGAATATCAGCAGTTCCAGAAATCTTCTTTCTGGTTCTCATTCTGATTTTAGTCTTGTTAGTTAGTTTACGCATAACTATTTATGATTAAGCTCCAGCTGTCTTACCAGCTTTTCTTCTAATTTCTTCTCCTTTAAATCTGATTCCTTTACCCTTATAAGGTTCTATCTTTCTAAAGGCTCTAATTTTTGCTGCAATCTGTCCAATTAGTTGATTGTCGTGACTTGTCAAGATGATTGTCGGAGGTGATCCTTTTTCCATCTTAGCCTCAACTTTAACTTCCTCAGGTACTGCAAAGAAAATTGGGTGAGAATAACCTAGAGTCAACTCTAAGAGGTTACCCGTATTGGCAACTCTATAACCTACACCTACAAGTTCAAGAGTTTTAGTCCATCCTTCAGATACACCAAGAACCATATTATTGATCAATGATCTACTTAGACCGTGAACCGCTTTATGTCTCTTTTGCTCAGTAGGTCTGGTGATGTTCAATACACCATCTTCTATCCCTAAAGTAAGGTCGTGATCACACTGTTGTTTTAGCTCACCTTTAGGACCTTTTACAGTCACTAGATTACCCTTAGAGATGTCAATTGTGACGCCACTTGGTATTGTAATCGGTGCTTTTCCTATTCTAGACATCTTTATTGATTAGTATACGTAACAAATAAGTTCTCCTCCCACGTGCTCTTTCTTCGCTTGCTTGTCAGTCATCACACCTTTGGACGTGGAAATAATATTAATGCCAAGACCATTGATAGCTCTAGGAATCTCTCCAGCTTTAGAGTATCTTCTTAGACCTGGTGTACTCAGTCTCCCTAATTTTTGAATGATAGGCAACTTCGTTTTACTATCATACTTCAAGGCAATCTTGATTATTCCTTGCTTACCTTCATCTTCGGCAAACTTATACTTAAGAATAAATCCTTGATCGTATAGTATTTCTGTAATACTCTTTTTCATTTTAGACATAGGAATCTCTACAATTCTGTGTCTAGCCTGCTGAGCATTTCTTATCCTAGTTAGGTAATCCGCTATTGAATCTGTAACCATTGTATTTCTTGTTTTATAGTATTGGGTCTACCAACTCGATTTAGTTAATCCAGGAATCTTACCTTCTAGGGCCATCTTTCTGAATGTCACTCTATTGATTCCAAATTTTCTCATATAACCCTTAGGTCTTCCAGTCAGCTTACATCTATTATGTAATCTGATTTTACAAGAATTTTTAGGCAGTTTATCTAACGCATCCCAATCTCCAGCTTCCTTCAATGCCTTACGCTTTGCAGCATATTTTTCGACAAGCTTTCTACGCTTCTCTTCTCTTGCTATGATCGCTTTTCTAGCCATAGTCGTTATTAGTTTCTTTGGTTCTTAAACGGCATACCTAAAAGCTTAAGAAGCTCAAGTGCTTCAGCATCAGTGTTTGCAGTTGTAACAAAATTGATATCCATACCCGTAATCTTAGGTATCGAATCGATATTGATTTCAGGAAAAATGATTTGCTCCTTTATACCTAAAGAATAGTTACCTCTTCCATCAAAACTCTTATCACTTATTCCTCTAAAGTCTCTTACCCTAGGCAAAGCAACAGAAATCAATCTATCCAAGAAATCCCACATCTTTTCTTTACGCAAAGTTACCTTTGCTCCGATTGGCATTCCTTCTCTCAACTTAAAGTTGGAAACAGACTTAGAAGCGATAGTAGCTACTGCTTTTTGTCCTGCTATGATTGTCATTTCTTTCAATGCGTTCTCTACCAACTTCTTATCCTGAGTTGCTAGACCTACACCCTGATTGATAGCAATCTTAGTAAGCTTAGGCACCTGCATAGAAGACTTATAGTTGAACGTCTCTATGAGTTTAGGTACAACTTCTTCTTTGTATTTGGTATTTAATCTTGGTATGTAACTCATTACCTGATAATTTCTCCTGTTTTCTTAGAATATCTAACCAACTTATCTCCGTCCAACTTCCGTCCTACTCTCGTGCCTTTTCCAGACTTCGGATCTACTAGTTGTAGATTAGATAAGTGAATAGGTTGCTCTACTTCATTAATACCACCTGGCTCATCTGCAGTTGGCTTAGTATGCTTCTTAGCAACATTAACGCCTTCTACAATGGCTCTGTATTTGCTAGGAATTACTCTTTGCACTTCTCCTGTAGCACCCTTATTGGCACCAGAGATCACGATAACTGTATCACCTTTTTTGATGTGCAGTTTACTTGTTTTGTGCGATGTAATACTTTTCATCTTTATATTTCTAAAGCACTTCTGGTGCTAGTGAAACAATCTTCATATACTCAGCATCTCTCAACTCTCTTGCCACAGGTCCAAATATACGTGTACCTCTAGGCTCATCATTTGGCGTCAAAAGAACGACAGCATTATCATCAAATCTGATGTAAGACCCATCCTTTCTTCTTATCTCCTTTCTAGTTCTAACTATAACTGCGGGAGAAACAAGGCCTTTCTTTACCCCACCTGGTGAAGCATCTTTTACTGTGACGATGATTTTATCACCGACAGAAGCATACCTTCTCTTAGATCCTCCCAGTACTCTGATACAAAGTACTTCTTTGGCTCCTGAGTTATCTGCTACATTCAGTCGACTCTCTTGCTGTATCATTGTTTAATATTATTTAGCCTTTTCAATTACTTCAGTCAGTCTCCATCTCTTTCTTTTACTAAGAGGACGAGACTCTGTGATCTTTACTAGATCTCCTTCATCACATTGGTTCTTATCATCGTGTGCCAAGAACTTCTTTGATTTCTTTACAAACTTCCCATAGATCGGGTGACGTAATTTCCTTTCTACGGAAACCGTAATCGTCTTGTCCATCTTAGTACTGGTAACTATACCAATCCTAGTCTTCTTGTTTTTTTGTATTGTTTCAGTGGACATACTATCGTTTTCTTCTTGCGATTTTTTTAGATCTTCCTGCCAATTGCTCAGGATTAAGTTCTGCGATCTCTCTTCTTCTTAACTCCGTCTTCATTCTAGCTACATCTCTCCTTACTTCCTTTAAAGCAAGTGGATTTTCCAATCCTTTAAGTGTATGATCAAACTCTAGTTTCTGATACTGCTTCTGAGTTTCTACCAACTCATTTTGTAGCTCCTCTAGAGTAAACTCTTGTAATTCTATATACTTCTTACTTGGCATATCTTAGATACTTTCTTATTCTGCGTAATCAGGTCTCGTAATTGTTCGAGTAGGTACCGGCAACTTCTGAGCTGCAAGACGTAAAGCTTCGTAAGCCAAGTCTCTTGGAACACCATCTAATTCGAACATAATTCTTCCTGCTCTAATCCTAGCGACATAGTGATCTAGGTTACCCTTACCCTTACCCATCCTTACCTCTGCAGGCTTAGATGTGATAGGCTTGTCTGGGAATATTCTAATCCACACTTTTCCTTGTCTCTGCATATGCCTAGTCATTGCAATCCTTGCTGCTTCTATCTGTCTATTTGTGATGAAGGCATTCTCCATCGTCTTAAGCGCAAAAGAACCAAATGCAATCGTACTTCCTCGGTGGGCCATCCCTTTGTTCTTGCCCTTGTGAGTCTTTCTGTATTTTGTACGTTTCGGCTGTAACATCTTTTATTTTTTATCCCTTTTTTGAAAAGTTTCGCAAAGGTATTACTAATTGCTAATTATAATTTGTGGTTTAGTTACGGTTTCTTCCACCGCCGCCGCCTCTATTGCCGCCTCGGTTACCACCTCTATTATTACCACCTCGGCCGCCTCCTCTGTTGCCGCCTCTTCCTCCAGCACCTCTTCCGCCTTTAGACTTACCGTCTCCTACGTTTGGTGATAGATCTCTCTTTCCTAATACTTCTCCTCTACATATCCAGCACTTGACGCCTATTTTTCCATAAACTGTCAATGCTTCATATAAAGCATAATCTATATCCGCTCTGAAAGTGTGCAAAGGCGTTCTTCCGTCTTTGAACTCTTCACTTCTTGCCATCTCCGCTCCATTCAATCTTCCACTTACTCTTATCTTAATACCTTCAGCTCCTGCTCTCATTGATGACTGGATAGCCATTTTGATTGCTCTTCTAAAGTTGACTCTCCCTTCTAGCTGCTTCCCTACTGACTCTGCTACGATAGCAGCATCTAGTTCAGGCTTTCTGATCTCCAAGATGTTAATCTGAACATCTTGTCCAGTCAACTTCTTAAGCTCTTCTCGGATTCTATCAACTTCAGAACCACCTTTACCGATGATAATACCTGGTCTAGAAGTATGTATAGTTACCGTTACTCTCTTAAGTGTTCTCTCGATGATAATTCTTGCGATACCACCTTTATTAACTCTGGCAAGAAGGTATCTTCTGATCTTCTCGTCTTCGACAACATTCTTAGCGAAATTCTTTCCACCGTACCAGTTGGATTCCCATCCTCTGATGATACCTAAACGATTACCTATTGGATTAGTCTTTTGACCCATTGCTTTTTATTCTTCTGTGGTTTCTTGAGTATTATCTTCTTCTATCTCCGTTCTGTTGGCAACAACCATCGTCAGGTGATTAGATCTCTTTCTTATTCTGTGCGCTCTTCCGTGTGGTGCTGGTCTGAATCTCTTCAACATTCCAGCCTCATCTACGTGCACACTCTTTATGAAAAGATCATACTCATCAGCGCTGTAGGCCATATCTAACTTGTTCTCCCAGTTAGAAATAGCTGAAAGCAAAGCCTTCTCAGCAAATTCAGAGGCTTCTCTCTTAGAGAATCTCAATATGTTTAATGCCTGGTCAACAGATTTCCCTCTGATGCTGTCCACAACAAAGCGCATCTTTCTTGCTGACAGAGACACATTTTTCAATTTCGATACTGCTTCCATAATTAAATGCTCAGTTATTATTTTCTATTTCCTTGGTGACCTTTGTAAGTTCTTGTCGGAGAGAATTCACCCAACTTATGACCTACCATATTTTCTGTCACGTATACAGGAATAAATGTTTTTCCATTATGAACTGCAATCGTCACTCCAACCATATCAGGAATCACCATTGATGATCTTGACCAAGTCTTGATTACAGACTTCTTTGTTGACTCTTGTGCTTTTGCAACCTTCACTTGAAGCTTGTGAAACACGTAAGGACCTTTCCTTAATGATCTAGCCATTACTTGTTATTTGTTTTTCTTCTTGAAATGATCAACTTACTAGAATGTTTCTTAGTATTTCTAGTCTTCTGACCTTTTGCCATAACGCCTGTTCTTGATCTTGGGTGACCACCTGAAGCTTTTCCTTCACCACCACCCATCGGGTGATCAACTGGGTTCATCGCTACACCTCTCACTCTAGGCCTTCTACCTTTCCATCGGTTTCTACCTGCCTTACCCATTACAGTAAGACCATGGTCTGGATTAGAAGTCGTTCCAATTGTTGCTTTACAAGTCAACAATATTCTTCTAACCTCGCTACTTGGCATCTTGATAATCGCATACTTTCCTTCTCTACCCATAAGCGTAGCGTAGGTACCTGCACTTCTTGCCAACTGAGCCCCTTTACCAGGACTCATCTCGATAGCATGAATATCAGAACCAAGAGGAATATCACTTAAATACATAGTATTTCCCACCTCTGGTGTTGCTTTCTTACCTGAGACTATAGTCCCGCCGACCTTCAAGCCATTTGGTGCTAATACATACCTTTTTTCAGAACCGAAGTCCACAAGTGCTATGTATGCTGATCTATTCGGATCGTACTCGATAGTTTCGACTGTGCCCGTGACACCTTCATTGTCTCTCTTAAAGTCAATGAGTCTATACTTCTTCTTATGACCACCACCGATGTTTCTAACTGTCATCTTACCGTCGTGGTTTCTACCACCAGACTTCTTAAGACCTACAGTCAATTTCTTATACGGCTTGCTAGACTTACTCGTTAATTCTGAGTAGGTGTTGCTTACGTGGTGTCTTAATCCCGGTGTTACCGGCTTATGCTTCTTAACTGGCATCGTTCGTTATATTAAACTTCTCCGAAAAAATCTATTTCTTCACCATTCGCCAATTTGACGATGGCCTTTTTATAAGAGCTAATGTTTCCTTTCAATACACCAGACTTGGTATTTCTAGTCTTTGCTTTACGTGGCATCACCAACGTATTGACAGATGAAACATTGACCGAATACATTTCTTCTACAGCTTTTCTGATCTCCACTTTGTTAGCGCTCTTATTCACTACAAAAGAGTATTGACCTTTGTTACCTGACAGTAACTCAGCTTTCTCTGAAATGATTGGTTTAATTAATATCTTCTTCATAACTAAATTATGATAAGTTTTCTTTGATCTTATTGATAGCACTTTCCATCAAGAAAACATTACCTGCTCTTAGGATATCCAAAGTGCTGATGTTTGTCGCTTCCTTGATAGAAGCTGTCTTAATATTTCTAGTAGAAAGCAACAAGTTCTTATCTGCATCACCATAAACGAATAATGCTTTTGTGTTACTCGCTTCTAGGCTGTTAAGTACATTCTGAAACTCCTTCGTCTTTGGTGCATCGAAACTAAAGTTCTCTACGACTTTCAATGCTCCAGCGCTAGCTTTTGCAGATAATGCAGATCTTCTAGCTAAGGCCTTCACCTTTTTGTTCAACTTCACACTATATGTTCTTGGTCTAGGACCAAAAGCTCTACCACCACCTTTGAACAAAGGAGACTTGATGTTACCTGCTCTCGCCGTACCAGTACCTTTCTGCTTCTTTATCTTCTTTGTAGATCCCTTGATCTCACCTCTTTCCTTTGCTTTATGCGTTCCCTGTCTTCCATTCGCTTGAATAGACTTTACATCTAGGTATACTGCATGGTCATTTGGTTCTATGCCAAATATGTTGTCTGGTAGATCAATAGATCTGCCTGTGGCTTTTCCGTTTATTCCGTAAACTTCAACTTTCATGATAGATCTATTTTTCGATTACGACTAAGGCTCCTTTGTGCCCTGGCACTGATCCTTTGACTAACATTAAGTTTTTCTCTGCAAATATTTTCACAACAGTAAGATTGGTAGTCTTTACTCTGTTTCCGCCCATTCTACCGCCCATTCGCGTTCCTTTATAAACCTTAGAAGGCGTAGAACATGCACCAATCGCTCCTGGAGCTCTTCCTCTATTGTGCTGACCGTGAGTTGCTTGACCTACACCGCCAAACTTATGTCTCTTGACAACACCTTGGAAACCCTTTCCCTTTGATGTACCAATAGCACTTACAACATCACCTTCTGCAAATACATCCTCAATAGTGACTTTATCACCCTGAGCTTTCTCTATATCCGAGTTTCTGAATTCCATGACTTTAACCACAGATTTCAATCCAGCTCTCTTTAGGTGACCGCCTAAAGCTTTGTTGATATTCTTTGGATTCTTCTCACCGAATGCCAATTGCAAAGCAGAATATCCATCAGAGTCATCAGACTTAACCTGAGACACGACGTTCGGTGTTACTTCGATAACTGTACAAGGAATGTTTTTCCCTGCATCATCAAAGAAGCTAGTCATACCGATTTTCTTTCCTATTAATCCGTTCATATACTGTACGTGATTTATATGCAAACTAATACCAAGGGCCTCAATGGCGCCTTACATTAGTATTTTATTAAATATGTGAAAAGGGTGATTAAGTGAGCTTGACCTGAATGTCTACCCCACTTGGTAACTCGAGTTTAGACAATGCATCCACCGTCTTTTGAGTCGGCGTATAGATTTCTATGAGTCTCTTATGGGTCCTAAGAGAAAACTGCTCACGAGATTTTTTGTTTACATGCGGCGATCTGAGCACCGTATGAATTTCTTTATCCGTTGGCAGAGGAATCGGACCAGAGATCACAGCACCACTATTACGTACCGTTTTCACTATCTTCTCAGTAGACTTATCAACTAGGTTGTAGTCGTAACTGCGAAGCTTTATTCTAATTTTTTGATTCATAACCTTTTATATCCATTCGAAAAGGAGCGCAAATGTACGCTTAATTAATTGTTATATCAAACACTAATTAAGGTTTATGCGCTAACTTCTCCTTTTGCTTTTTCAATAACTTCTTTAGCAACACTTTGTGGTGCAGCTGAATATCTGTCAAATGTCATCGTACTACTCGCTCTACCTGAGGTAATTGTTCTCAGTGAAGTCACATACCCAAACATCTCAGATAATGGAACATCAGCTGAAATAACAACTGCTCCACCCGGTCTTGTATCTTGACCTTTTGGCAAGCCTCTTCTTCTGTTGAGGTCACCAATCACAGATCCAACATACTCCTCTGGTGTAACCACTTCTAATGCCATAATAGGCTCTAGAAGTACTGGCTTAGCAGATTTAGCAGCTGCCTTAAATCCTTCCTTAGCACAAAGCTCAAAAGCGATAGGCTTAGAATCCACGTTGTGTGTAGCTCCATCATAAAGCTTAACCTTCATAGAATCTATGCCGTATCCAGCAAGGATTCCATTGTTCATCATCGCGTTAAAGCCTTTCACGATAGAAGGGAAGAATTCTTTAGGGATTTTACCCCCTACAATCTTATTCTCAAACTGAAGCTTAGTCTTACCAGCTTTGAACTCATCTGACTCTAGGAACTCCTCATCTGCAGGGCCTAATGTAAATGACATCTGAGCAAAAAGTCCAGATCCACCTGATTGCTTCTTTAGTCTCTCGTTGTGATCAACTGTAGCAGTCAGTGCTTCCTTGTATGTTACTTGTGGAGCTCCTTGGTTACATTCAACCTTGAACTCTCTCTTCAATCTGTCTATGATAATCTCAAGGTGCAAC
>CALBWK010000009.1 GCA_937969415.1 uncultured Saprospiraceae bacterium
AAATAAAAATTTTAGCATCAACAATTGACAAGTTGTATTTCTAGAAATTGGAATAAAACTGAATTTATTTCATCAGCCACGCAACCATATTTTTTCTTCGTAAGTAACAAGACTGTCAATAGGTCAGTAGATTCTGGTACTTAACCAATACCAAATCAATTTAAATCATAGAAGAAATTAAAAATAAATGATGAAATCACTAGTCAAATTACTAACGATTTGCGCTACTCTATTCTTTGTCCATACAAGTTATGGTCAGATTCAGATTAGCGAAATCTCAGACAACAGCTTCATTGAAGTAGTCAATTCAGGACCGAGCACAATCGATGTCTCCAATTATTGGCTTTGCAATAGGCCAATATATCAACGACTCAGCGCATTGACGGTGGAATGTGGACAATTAAGTTTAGCACCTGGAGCTTCAGTAACGCTTTCTGGTTTTAATCTTAGCGCCTCTGGAGATGAATTAGGCGTTTATAATTCCAGCAGTTTTGGTTCAGCATCAGCAATAGTGGACTATGTAATCTGGGGCAACCGAGGAGGCAGCACACGTGAAAGCGTAGCTGTAGCTGCTGGACTTTGGAGTACTGGCAACAGAGCTCCTGCCATCGCTAATGCGATGTCCCTTAATAGAAACTTGAATCTATCTGGTGCTCAGGCTTATACTGTAGGCACCTCATCGATTTGTGTAACGACTCCTCCTACAACTGGATGTAATGTATCGGGGGGAAGCATTATTTTGGATAATGGATTGACAAGCACTTCTATCTGCGTTGATGGGGTTGCTGATCCACTCGGTGTAAGCTTTACACAAGCGGGAGTTGGAAGTGTGAAGGGCTACATCGTAACAGATGACCTAGGTAACATCCTAGCTTTGCCTCCATCTCCACCATTTAATTTGGATCCTGCAGGGCCAGGAACTTGTTACATCTATGCAGTATCTTATGAGCCAGGTTTTGGTGGTGCCGTAGTAGGCAATAATATATCAAACCTAACTGGTTGTTTTGATCTTTCTAATTTCATAACTGTGGTCAGAGAGATTCCAGATGGCGGTAGAGTTACTTTACTCGATGGAAGCACAACTTATACTGATTGTGCTGGTAGCGTAGTTTTCGATGTGACGCATACGACGACTGCACCTAACCTCAGCTACTGGTACATCATCACAGACGAAAATAACAACATTCTGGATTTTGCTAATTCTGCTAACACGAGCACTCTGGACTTGAGTGGAGCACCGGCTGGCGTATGCAGAGTCTGGGGATGGAATTATAGAGGATTGTCTGATCCAGTAAGAGGTGAGTCTTTATCTACACTGATGGATGATTTTTGTGAAGATGTATCAGATGGATTTATCACTGTCAATAGATTAGATCAAGGCGCAACTGGAAATCCAGCGACGGCTTGTCAGACAGGATGGTTTGAGCCTTTTAATGCAGGAACATTTATTTCAAACCAAATCTCGGGGATAAGCATCACTGGAACTTGTACAACTCTAGCGGGCAACCGTGCTATGATATTTGATTCTGGAAATGCGACAGGTGGAGATACAGACCTTAGTGGTCCTTATGGTAAAATGTTGATAATAAGTGAAGATAATGACGGTTCTGATCCAGATGATGAGAGAAGAGGTGGCGTATTGTCATTTTCATTTGATTCACCTCGATTTGTTAATTACATTCAGTTAGTCGATATAGAAGAGGCAGGAGGATTTGTCAGACTGACAACTGCTTCAGGAGCAGTTTCTAATGTATCCATCCCAGCAAGAGGTAATGCATCTTTTCAACAATTAGCTTTGAGCGCGGCAAATGTTGTCAGCATGGAGGTATACTTGGAAGGATCAGGAGCGATTGCAGACTTCTGTGCTGCTGAAATGTCATCAACAACATCCCCTTGTGGCGGACCAACATCGACTGGTGCTGACTGCGTGACTTATAACACTGACAATTTTGATGGTGGATATGGTTTCTGGAATGACGGTGGAGGCGATTGTGCCTTTATCAGGTCTTCACCTACAGGTTCTGCAAGTTTAAGATTGAGAGACAATTCAGGTCAAGCTTCATCTACTTTTACAAATATTCTAAACTTCAGTGCAGTATCTAACTTAAACGTAGAATTTGATTTTCTACCTGTAAGCTTTGAAGCGAATGAAGATTTTTATTTAGAATACTCTTCTAATGGAGGTTCAAGCTGGACTGTAGCGCAGCAATGGATAGTCGGCAGAGATTTCAATAACAACCAGTCTTATACAGAGACAGTTAACATACCTGGGCCATTCACTTCTCGAACGGTTTTGAGATTCAGATGTGATGCCAGTAGTAACTTTGACGAATTATATCTTGATAAGGTTGTTATAGAAACTTGTATGGTTTCTGATAATGATCCAGCACCGGCTTGTAATGGTGTTATCTCAGGATTTGAACTTAATCCTAACAATGGAACGCCAAGTGTAAGTCTTACTGAGGGTATGGTATTATGTGCTGCAGATTTTCAAGACAGCGAAGTAAATATTACTGCAAATGCGCAAGGAGGACATGAGAGCTTAGTGTTTACTATCGTTTCTCCTGATGGGACAGTCACTAATACAGAGAATTTTGTGACTTATGATTCTAGACGCTTTTGGTCAAGGACTCCAGGAAATTATACTATTAATGCAAGACTCTATAGTGAGGATAATTCTAATGGCGAACTCTGTGATGAATTGACATTGAGTTATGTTGTAGAATCACCTTCAGTATGCGCCAACACAGGAGGCGGTAATCCAGGAGGAGATTGTTATAGTCTTGCACTTTTCGAAAACTTCGAGAACGGGTATGGAACCTGGAACGATGGAGGAACTGACTGCAGATTAATAAGTGACCCAATTTATGCTGCAAATGGTACTAGGAGATCTGTAAGAATAAGAGATAACTCGGGCTCAATTTCTTCAGTTTTTTCTGATCGATTATCTTTTGCAAATGTTACAGATATCAAGGTGGACTTCAATTACCTACCAGAAAGTATGGAAACAGGAGAAGACTTTATGCTAGAGTATTCTACTGACAACGGAAGAAGTTGGTCTCTTATAAGATCTTGGGTCTCAGGAGTAGACTTTACTAATAATGTGGCTTACACAGAATCAGTAAGTCTATCTGCTAACTTCTCTTCTAGTACTCGACTAAGATTCAGATGTGATGCCACTTCTAATGCTGACAGAGTCTATGTAGATGAGATAGCTGTCTATGCTTGTGGCTTTGGTGGACTTACTAGTGGAGACAACGAGACTAGTTACACTAATCAAAGTCAGGCCGCTCACACAGCAGCTAACGCTAATCTAGAGCAAGATGTTATAGACCAAGAATTGGAACTAGTGACGAGGGAGGGAGAAAATTCTAACCAAGAATTAAGACTCTATCCTAATCCAGTTAGTTCAATTTTGAATATCAAAGGCGCAAGTAAAGATGAGCAATACAGCATCATAAGTACGACTGGTATAGTTCATTTTAAAAATGAGACTAAAGAAGCATTAGATGTTTCCTTACTCGAATCAGGAACTTACTTTTTGAGAACCTCGAAAGGCACAGTTCAAAGATTTGTTAAAATAAAATAAGAGTTATATATCTTTTATGGGGCTCTAGTCCTTGTCGAATTTTCGGCAAGGACTTTTTTTATTGGGGGTAATGACGCAATGCTAAAATTGCATTATCCTCAATAGTTAACTTTCCCTCTACCGCTCATACTTCTCAAACAATGCATCCATACCCGGCTGATTGATCTTAAAGTCCTCGGCAGCCTTAGCTTCATCTACAATCTTCTTGACATCACGGAGCAATTGCTTTGCATCGTAGATGACGCCGTCCTTTATCGTATAGCTGACGCCGCCTACACGTACAATTTCGTTGTCTTCCGTCAGCTTTATAGCACCAGTGCCATAGAGAGATTTGAGGTTTTGTAAGGGATTTTCTGTGAGTAAAATGAGGTCGGCTTTCTTACCGATTTCTACGCTGCCTATCTCATCTTCTAGTCCGAGGGCTTCTGCAGCATTATAAGTTGCGGACTGAATCACTTCCAAGGGATGAAAGCCTGCCTCCCGCAGCAACTCTAACTCTCGGATGTACCCGAAGCCATACAGCTGAAATATAAAACCAGAATCTGAGCCCGCCGTCACCCGACCGCCTCTATTTTTGTATTCATTAACGAAAGTCATCCAGAGTTTATAATTGTCTCTCCAATCCACCTCCTCTTCCGTTCCCCAGTAATGCCAGTAAGAGCCGTGAGAAATTTTACTTGGCATATAAAAACGCCACAAATCTGGCACCGTATACAACTCGTGCCACTCTGCACGCCGCGCTCGATGCAGGTCTCGACTCGCCTCATAGATATTGAAGGTCGGATCCAAAGTAAAATCCAATTCTAGGAGTTGATCCATAACTTTATTCCAGTGGTCAGAGTATGGCGCTGCAGCTTGCTTCCACAATCTACCCGCCTCACCAAATCGATGCTGCTCGTTCTGATAATTATAATCTACAGGATAATCCTGGATTCGCTGATTTTCAAATAGCGCCTCCGGCAACCCATACCAATGCTCCATAGTCGTAAGCCCCGCTTCGGCAGAGTTGACGACATTCCA
>CALBWK010000010.1 GCA_937969415.1 uncultured Saprospiraceae bacterium
TACCTATCAAGGCGATGATCAGACCTCGTGCTGGTGACTTTACTTACAATGCAGCAGATAAGACCTTGATTACCAACGATATAGAAAGAGTAAAAACTGAAGGCATCCAGGATATTGTCTATGGTAGTCTCAAGGAAGGAAGGCTCGATCTAGAGGATCTCAGGTCTGTGTATAGGCAGGCAAAGCCAAAGTCTATGACCATCCACAAGGCCATAGATCAATCGCGTGCGCCTCTAAAAGATGTCTTAGAACTCGTCAAATGGGCCCACTTGGATAAAGTCAACTTGGCCATACTGAGCTCTGGGCAAGCAGCCACAGCGATGGAGGGTGCTTTTCGACTTAAGCGGATGCAACAACTTTGCAAAGACGATATAGAACTTATTGTTGCTGGTAAGGTGACGCCAGAGAATATTGAGCAACTGAAAGTGATTATTCCAGCACCAGCTTATCACGGCAGAAAAATAGTCTAGCGTATTGAGGGAAATAGACAGAAGTGTTCAATACAAAAAAAGCCGATTTACTTTGGGGTAAACCGACCTTCGAGATTGAGTAAATAACTCTTGATTTAGGATACATATACAATTACTCATATATGCAAAAGCTAATATATAAGTATATATCATATTATTATTCAATTAATATGTTCAAAAAAATTTACTAAACACATATATTATTTATCAATACGTATACGGTTGTTTTCAAACCGATTAGAAATATATTTTAGACTTTTCAAAAACTATACTCAGAATAAGATTTCTATAATTCAAGCAGTTATCCTCAGATATGTTTAATATCGTAGATATGACACTGGAAATACTTAATGGAGAATACGAGGGCTACTACTCTTATGGAGCCGCCTCTAAGAGCGAACACAAAATGCTCGCTTCTTTTATGTTTACTGAAGATGGTAAGGTATCGGGTGCTGGATACGATGATGTCAACACCTTTCAGTTTCACGGAAACTATGACCTACACAGTATGACTGTCAAATTGACCAAAGTATACCCAACACACTCTGTACGCTATACAGGCGTAATAGAATCTTATGAAAATCAAGTTTCGATTAGTGGTATCTGGTCTATAAAAAGTGTCCTAAAATCCAATGGTGGCTTTACACTAAGGAAAGGCGCCATTAAGTCTGAGATTATGGAGGACATAGATCAACTAGAAAAATCTCTACAAGAATCTATGGGGAAACTAGGTGACATCGGCATTCACCTTTTTGATTAGTTATCAATTCCCTTTCGTATCACTTCTAAAGCTGTCCACTAGGTAGTAGTATAATAAGGCTACAGATAAAAACGTGCTCGTATAAAATAGGTACGATAGAGGGTATATCAGCAAATTGTAGAATCCTACGAGACAGAGTTTTAAACTTCCTAATAAGAAAAATCGGCGATCCAGCCTGGCCTGGAATCTTGAAAATAAGACCATCAAAATCGTGGGCAACCCTATCAATCCAGCAAAGAACCACTTATGCAGTTGCGGTAGATTTTCATAAACAAAAAACTTTGCCAAGCCTAGGCTGTTCTTGACGACAGGTTCCATCTTCCACCTATGATCAGCTGATTGTATATCCTCTAGGTAAGCACCTGAAAGTGATATAAATACATCTAAGTAAGCTATCCCTCTTGTTACAATTAGAAGTACCAGTGCGCAAGCTGCCGAGACTAGAGCAAGTCGAAGGCCTCTACCTTTATCTTGATAAAAGAAAACCAGAACCACCCACATAACGGCCCAGATGACGAGACTATAACGACTCATCATACATAAGGTCAATCCTAAAATCATCAATGGTAAACTGTCTCTATATATAGCCGTTGCTAACAATAAATAAAAGCCTACAACAAGACTTTCTTCTGTCAGAGTCAACACTGAATAATCTTCCATTGTCAATCCGTACAACAACAAACCTACGGGTATCAAAGCGAGAAGCGAAGGCAAAAAACGTCGCCTATGCTGAGACCATAAGCCAGGCAGAAGACAACCTCCCACCAGCACCAAAAACCCCATCCATCTCAGATCAAAATCAAAGGCTATAGCTGGCAAATAAGGCAACCACATAGCAGGAAGATAGATCGGTTGCATCCCATCCCATATCTCAAGTATAGGCTGGTAAGGATCTGTACCTCCTATAAACCGCTCTCCCATCACCTTCATAATAGGCAACATATCTGCTCGCTTATAATCTAAAGGTGTTGCACTAAAAACTTCAATGAGTTGAGGCAGTGTCATCGCAGCTATCAGTAATACACCTAAGGCATACCAAGGAAACCTAAACTTGTTAGTGAGGTCTATGATTTTAGTTGTAGGGGACTTGGTCATCACTATTAATGAAATGACAACCCCAGAAATGAGGTACAACCAAGTAGCGGTTACTACATCTTCTTGTAATAAAAAGATATGTGCATAAGTCTCTAATAATACGAGAACAAGTAGCAATATAGCCAGTGGTGAATAGTATAGCCTTTGCACTTAGGAGTTAGTCGCTTGAGCAGTGAGTATCTTTTTCAGTAAGACTATCTGACCAAGATGATAATGACCGTGTTCTATGATGCCAGTCAAGTTTCTATAATAGGTACCATATTGCTCTTCTAGAAAAACTTGTGGTAATACTTCATCCTCAAGCTCTAAGACCTTTTTGTGAAAGAAATCCATGTCGGCATAAGTCTTTTGCAACAACTGCTGCCAATCCGCTTCGGAAGTGATGGGCGGACAATCAAAACTGAACTTGTCTCTTATCTCAAGCTTGCCTGTCTCGAAGAAGGTATTAACACCATCTACATAATAATTGATATGATAAGTGAGGACGGCTATGGTGTTACACCCAGAGAACTCCCTTGTTGCCATAACCCAATCGACCCCGTCTAGGACTTGACGTAAATTAACAGCAGTCCAATTGACACCATTCTGGAACTTCTTGAAATTTTCTGCGATTGCTTCTACCGTGGTCATTATCCTTCCGCTTTAGGAATAATGAAAGTAGAACAATGAAAGGAAATAGGAAAACTTTAATCCAAATAGGTAAAGGTTCCAGCCCGTTGTACAGGTGTACCATCGACTAGGCCGAAATCTATCACGTAGGCATAGACACCTTGCTCTACATAATCTGATCTAAAGCGACCATCCCATCCTGTATACTCAGCTAAAGAGCCTTGGTAGACATATACCAGCTCCCCCCAGCGATCATAGATACGCATATCTCTGATATCCTGAACAGCCACATCATAGCCTATGAGAAATTTATCATTATTCAGTCCACCAATTTTAGAAATGATATTAGGGATATAAATATTATAGCTTCTATCTACATCAATCTCTATAGACCTTGTTGTCAGGCACCCAAACTCAGTGTAGGCAAATAACTCATAGGTTGTACTATTCGCAATGAAGACACTGTCTAGCACAAAGTCATTACTGATAAACTCACCATTGCGATACCACTCTACATTGTCTACATCAGCACTCAACGTAGGTGACAGATCGAATAACTCTCCAAGTTGAATCGCTATCGTATCCACAATCCGTACTTCTTCCGCAAAAGGCTCCCCTATTATTTCGATATTAACGACACTATCACATCCACTTATGTTGGATATCACCGTCTGATACATACCTGGCGTATCATAAACTTGAGCCGCGATCTCAACAGATTGATCGGGACAGATGGTATCTATAACTAGAGATTCAGAATCTCTATTGACAATAACTTCTACCACTGAAGTAGAATCACAACCCGTATCTATGGCAAAGCGCTGAGGATAGACACCTGCATCAGAAACGGTAAACATTCCAAAGGAAACTTCATCTCCTTCACAGATTTCTATTTGAGAAAAATACTCTACGGTTGTATCTACTTCTATCAGTTTGATACGCAGTGTGCTATCGCAACCATTAAAGTTTCTTCCTGTCAGCAGCCGCTCGTAATCACCACCCTTTTCAAAGGCTTCTCCTTCTACAAATACTGTTTGGCCTGTGCAGAACGTCAGCTCCGTACTCCCTTCAGTATGCTGAAAGACCTCCAAGTCCAATATAACGAGTGAATCACAGACTGAGCCCACGACAAACAACTCTTCATAAGTGCCTGGCTGTGTAAGTAATTGCGTACCCAGCTCTAAGGTTTCTCCCTCGCAGATGGCACGCTGTTCGAAATTTCTTTGTGGAGGAAAGGCCAGAAAATACTCCTCACTTAGAAAGCAGCCATTTGGTGTCTGGACTACTGCAACATAGGTTCCTTCTTGACTATTGCTATCCAAGTTGAGGACTTGATCCGTCTCACCTACGAGAGCTACACCTTCAAAGTACCACTGATAACCATCTTGATCAGGGAGCAACTCTATGAGTAATTCATCATCACAGATGTCTCCAAGTATATTTGTAGGGATAGAAAATTCCGACTTCTCTGCCAAGGCCAATCTGTCCGCCCAGAAATAAGGTTCGTCTGCCCATAGAGGATTCACTGCACAACCTGGCCCTAAGACGATGGCTTCGAAATCTTCTTCTGGTGTAAATTCAAACTCTACCCGCACCCATTCGTTTCTTCCACTGATAGTGGTATCACCCACTTCAACCCAACCTGGCGTATTGGTCGGGCAGCCTATTTGTGTATTGTTTCCACCAAAAGGCAAATTGTTCGCATCAGCAGTAAAGAACACGGCCATCGGAAACTCCAGACTACTGAAGTGATCGTGAAAACCCACGTAGAAGTCCAACTTGTATTCAGTACCAGCTTTCATTGGCGATATTAATCTAGCACCTACATATTCCTTAAAGTTAGACCGACCTGTATTGCCATCTCTAAAGCCTATTGCTCCTTCACCATCTGGGAATGGTAGTGGCGCTTCAGCTCCATTGGCAAATGGATTCCCCAAGAATCCGCCACAAGTGTGTACAAAGTCTGAGGTTGCCGCAGACGCTTGGATCCAATCTTGGGCAAAGCCATCTAGATTGTTCTCAAATCGTGGGCATTGAATAAAATTTTCGAAAGAAGGATTGGGGATGAGTCCAGAAGGAATAGAGGTCAAACAGACACAATCATCATCATTAAGATCGATCAAGCCATCACCATCGTTATCAAGAGCATCATCACATATCTCAGCTATCTGTCCTATACTAGGCACAGTGACTAGCAGCAATACTAGGCTAAACACCAAATGGACAACTCTTGACTGAACGGTTGTTTGTTTCATTTTAGAAAGTTGAAGCTATTCTATAGACCTAAAGATAATACTATATAAATACATCAAAAACCTAAAAACGTTGCATCAAGACAAGATATATTTAAAATCCTCGTCTGGATAGCTTCTGACAGACAAGTCGACCGACTTAGTGATCCTACCCTAGCCACTCCTTGAAATCTCGAACTTTCTCCCTAGAGACAATAATCTCGTGTGTACCTTGGTGATGAAGCAGCACCTTTAATCTAGAGTTGGAATATGCCACGACATCTTTGATTGCAGAAATAGAGACGATGTAGCCTCTATTGACACGATACCATTTTTTAGGATTGACCATTCCACTCAGCTGCTCGATGGTGTAGTCAATAGGATAAGAACGACCCTCCGCAGTCTGTAATGAATTAATCTTATCCGCACTGTAAAAAAGGTGTAACTCCTCTATACCAAAGGACCTAATCTTATCTCCCACACGGACACTGAAGCGATCCTTATAGCTTTGCGGATTGGCTTGTTGCTTTATGAGATTGGTGAGAGCCGTTAAATCTACTTGAGGCTTGGTACTCTTATACTTAGCTAAGGCAGCATCCAGCTCATCTTCATCTATAGGCTTGAGGAGATAATCAATGCTCTGCAGCTTGAATGCCTTGAGGGCATATTGATCATAGGCTGTAGTAAATATCATCGGCACTTGGGGGTTGCGCGACATCAATAGATCTAATACCACACCGTCATTCAGATGGATATCCATAAAAAAGAGTTCGGGTAGAGGGCCTTCATCTAAAAATGTGCTGAGCTCTACATTAGATTCTATGACTTGCGTTACTTCCATTCCTCTCTCTTCTAAGAGGCGTTGCATCCGTCTTGCCGCGATGGCTTCGTCTTCTACTATAACTACTTTCATAAGAGAGGTAATTTGACAGTAAATTGATCAGGGGTTTCCTCCACTTCAAATCCTTCTTTACCCATTAGTTGATACCGCATTCTAATATTTTCCAAGCCCATTCCATTACTTTCTACGAGCTGGCGGCGCGCTTGCTTATTGTTGCTGACTTCTAGGTGTCCATTCTGAGCTTGCACCTCAATTGTAAGAGGCTGGCTTTTATTAAAACCATTATGCTTGGTAGCATTTTCCATCAGAAGTTGCAGGCTCAGCGCAGGTACTCTTTGCTGTAGTTTTTCTTGGGGCACATCGATATTGAGTACGATGCCTTCTTCAAATCTTACTTGCTGGAGCTTGATAAATTCTCTAGCAAAATCCAACTCCTCTTCCAGTGTAACAAAGTCTTCATCCCGATGCTCGAGGATATGCCGATAGATATTAGAAAGGCCTTTGAGGAATTTCTGAGCTTGTCGCGGCTCCTCATCTATTAATCCAGACAACACATTGAAACTATTAAATAGAAAATGTGGATTGACTTGTGCTTTCAATGCATCTAACTCAGCAGCTACTTTCTCTTTCCTCAATTGCTCGCTGATGAGTCTATTTTTCTGAGAAGCCTTTAAAAATTCTATACTGTGAAAAAGTAGAGTCAATAATGTCACAATGACTAAAGTCGTCAATATTGTTCCTCGCCCACTAGGCGTAAAAACATAATGCCAAGGTGTATTAAAAACAATAACCGAAACTAAGGTAACAACACAATAGATAACTACGAGATTAACAACAAAAGTTACCATTGTACCAAATATGGCTCGCTTACGTAAGTCGACACTCCAAGGCAAAACTCTATTCAGATACTTGCTAAGATACCCGTTAGCAAAGTAAAAAGGATAATTAAATAAGGAATTGATAATTATCCAGTTCTTTATGTCTTCCCAAGTCGTCGATGACTGAAATAAGTATTGAACTATTATGCAGACTGCAGTAAGACCAACAAGTACTTTCGTTGCAGTTATAAACTCTTCAAAGAAGGTCTTTTCCGTTGCTATATCTATCGACTCCATAGTAAATTATATACTGCCTAGCAACCGCATTGTTTCTTAATGTCAGGGATACGCTGTATACCATAAGAGGGATGGAATGGCGTATCTTGTTTTTGCTTTTCAAAAAGAGGCTTAGTTGCTTCTAGTCTATCACAAAAGATCTTCAAGTCCGTCTTAAAGAATCTAGCACCACCTATTTCATACTCGATGGCATTAAGTTGTGCTCTTGGATTAGTTTCATCTAATTCTATGGCCTTCTGATGTAGGCCCATAATCTTACCTGAGTAGGTCATACCAAAAGTCGCAGGATCCATTGCAACATATCCCGTATAGAGCAAACCTTCTAGTGTATAGATTTCAGAATTATCAGGAGATCTATCGTGTGCTTCAGCAATAATGCCTTTAGCTTTTTCTAGAATCTCATTTACCTTATCCTTGTCTTCATTTCCAAAACTGGACAAGATCAAGACATTCGCTGCATAATAACTAGGCAACCAATTGTCTTTTTCAGCTTGAGCGATGCGTTCGAAAAGCGCAACCGCTTCCATTGGCTTGCTGTCTTGCTGCCAAAGCGCAAAGGCTTTCTGCATTCCTTGTTCGTATTGACCTTGTGCACTTAATGTCATCGTAGTCATTACAAGCGCGATGAGGATGAGTATATAATTTTTCATTGTGGACTTTTTCTAGTTGTTATTAAAGTAAGTGGAGGTTATTAAAACTTTACAGGCTGCGTGATAGTCTTTGCATTGAGCTCAAACTTCGCATCTTCCCATTTTGGCGGGCCAAACATACCTTTAGCACCTTTAGAACAAGCATAAGGTTCTTTGGGGATGCCAAACAGACCTGCATCTAGTTCGTCATTAGAATTTTCATCATGAAAACTTGAGACAGCATAGATACCATATGGAACATCTTCAAAGATCACTGTTGCTGTACCATCGACAATCTCTGTCACTATACCTTTGTAGCCCTTGCTGAGCCAAGTTGCTTCTGAAGCATATAAGGCCACCATAAGTTGGCCTTCATCAGATTCTAGTCCAGTAAGTGTTACAGTGACAGATCCTAAGGCTTCCTCTTTAATATCAATAGAGGTTTGAGCACAGGTTAATAAAGAGAACAGTAGAAATGCGAGACTTGTTATTAGGTTTTTCATCGTTTATAAATTTAATCAGATTACTTAATGGTTAGGTCGAATTACACTTCAAATATGCAATCGAACTATAGTTTGCCCAACTCTAAGAAGACCAACTGTAGTAAGACAAGGATGAATTGTGTTATCTATTGGCTTAGCAGAATGGTGGTTATCTTCATATATACTGTAAGACTGGTTCTTTTTGCTATGCTACCTTCTAACTTCGTGAAGGCCTACACTGAGCGAACATAGTGAGCCGAATGTGAAGAACCTTTGCCCTCTTCCTTTGATAGTGGGTGCTAATTCTGTTTAGGGAGTGAGCCGAGCTCATAGACCTTCATATAATGGTAATTAGAACTACCTTGTCTACTA
>CALBWK010000011.1 GCA_937969415.1 uncultured Saprospiraceae bacterium
CATCTATCTGTTAAGCCAGACAGAAGTTTTGAATATAATGCTAGAGGAAACTTGGGTTTGGTCTATGGACATACACCTTTTGTAGCCAATAGAAGTATAAATTCTATAGGGCTTGGGGCTCCATTTATAGTTGACTCCCCAAGAGATTTTTCAGAAATCAGTAGTCCTTTTTCTTCGATAGGAGTACAAGTAGGCCTTACTTATCTATTGAGATCGGAAGCTATGACTCAAAAAGAGGAGAAGATTACTCAGGTTGTCAATCAAGCAAAAGTTCTCTTAACTGTACGAGATGAAATATCTAAGAAAACCATTCCAGGTGCAGATGTGATTGTAAAAGACCTCGACGGAAAAACAATAATGACAGGTACCACCAATAGTTATGGTCTATTTGAGATAAGCGATCTAGAACCAGACAATTACGTCGTAAATGCCAATGTATATGGAACAGAGACATCGAGTATATCGCTCACTAAGGATGACTTGAAGCCCAATACGACAATCTCTAAGGAAGTCTTGTATTCGGACCTTCGGTTCATACTCAAAGGTGCTGCGGTAAACAAGCGCTCAAGAGTAGGTGAGCCAGGTGTTGTTATTAGTCTGACAAACACAGGAAACAGATCTGTACAGCAAGAAAGCTCAGGAGGCGATGGCAGCTTCGCCTTTAAGTTAGATAAGAACACTAGTTATGATCTTGTCGGTGTCAAAGAAAATAGACTATCGGATACGAAAAGAGCGACTACAGTAGGGCTGACAAGAAGTACGACTTTGTTTGTCAATCTTGAATTAGGCGTGGAGAACTTTGACTGTGGTCGTGGAACGATACTGGACATTAAATATGAATTTGATAAGTCAGACTTGCAAGCTGAATCTAAGTTCGAGTTAGACAGAGTCATCCGCTATATGAAAGATCATCCGACTTCTATCATAGAGATGTCTGCACATACAGATAGTAGGGGCGACAGTGCTTACAACCTTTCTCTTTCTGATAAGAGAGCTCAATCTGCCAAGAACTATATACTCAGTAGAGGTATCGGTTTTTCTAGGGTAACCGCTCAGGGCTATGGAGAAACCAGACTCAAAAATCACTGTGATGATAATGCCAACTGTTCTGAAGCAGATCATGCAATCAACAGACGGACAGAAGCAACACTTATCTGTAGAAGATAGTGCGGTAAAATTTAAACCATAAAAGCAAAAAAAAATGAAACATATATTTTATTTATTTCTCTTTGCCGTACTCGTTTTTTCTTGTGCTAAAGAGGACGTAGTTATAGATGAACGAGTGCCAGCATATTTTCCTGTACAATCCAAGACTGTTGGACGTGTACTAGATCAAAATGGAACCCCTATCACGGATGCCTCCGTAGAACTTAACGGTTTTACTGCCGCAACCAATAGTCTGGGCTTATTCAATTTTGATGATATGGAGCTCAACGGAGCTGGAACGAACATTACGGTAAGAAAGCTGGGCTACTTCAATGCTTTTAGAACATTTATACCCAATATCCCGACGATATCTAGTGTCACGATCTATATGATAGAGCGGCCTAGTTCTGGTAGTTTTCAATCTAATGTAGGAGGTACTATTTCTGTAAATGGAGGTGGCTCTGTCACCTTTCTACCAAATTCTATTATAACAGCTTCGGGAGCACCCTATACAGGTGAAGTAGTCGTGTCTGCTTTCTGGATAGATCCTACGGATGTCAATGGCTTGTCTGTAATGCCAGGTGACCTAAGAGGATTTTCCTTAGAAGGTGATAGAGTACAGCTGGCAACTTATGGGATGATGGTTGTAGAACTAGAGTCCCCCACAGGAGAGCCGTTGAATATTGGCAATGGGATGACGGCTACTTTGACTTTTCCTGTCAGTTCTTCGCTGCTAGGTTCAGCTCCAGCTGTGATTCCATTATGGTCATTTAATGAAACAACGGGTTATTGGGAGGAAGAAGGGACAGCAGATATAGTTGGCAATAATTATGTCGCGGAGGTGAGCCATTTTACATGGTACTCGACATGTGGTTTTGATATACCTATAAATGTTGAAGTAACTGTTAAGAATTCAAATGGAGACCCAGTTGCAGGAGCGAATTTGAATTTTAATGATCCCTTTTCATTATATCAAGGTTTTGGAGACACTAATAATAGGGGTATAGCTTTTGCGTATATTCAAAGTGGAAAGGAGCTAAGTCTTTCGGCATCCCATCCTTCTGTTTCAAGTTGTCAAGTGGGTGGTTACTACACTGAAACTGTTGGGCCTTTCGAAGAGTTTTTTGGTTGGGAGAGAATCATGATAACTCTAGATCCTCCCATTGATGTAACCAAAACAGTAAACATAACGGGTAATTTTTTCAACTGCGATGGTAATCTTGTAACTAATGGAGTATTATTAGTTGATTATCAAACTTTTCCAATAAATCCAGACGGAACAATTGACATTTCAATAAATTCTTGTAAAGAAGAATTGGAAATTTCTGTTTATGATTTTATTGCTCAAACTGAAGCGCAGTTAGGATTCTATCAGATACCAAATAATTTAAATGAAATCTCTATAGCTGATATTTCTATTTGTAATAGCTTGGATGAGTTTATTACTATTAATTATGACTCTGAGGATTTCACTTTTGTCGAACCATGGCATACTGCCTCATTTGGAGAAGGTTCTCAATTTATGCATCTCCTTACAGGTAACGTAAATATAAATCAAGATTTTAAGAATGTTTGGATTAGTTGGGAGACTGCTAATTCTATTCCAACTACGGGTACTACCAATCAAGTGGTTTTTGAATATACTACGCCTAGTGTTGCTCTTTTAGGATCAATAACGATTGAAGTTTCCATCTACGATATTCCAGGATATATACAAGGAAACTATTCAGGGAATGTTTCTAAGCTAGTTAATGGACAGACTAGTCCCAGTGACGTCTCAGGCACCTTCAGAGTCAGAACCCAGTAAATAATCTTAAACAAAATAAAATGAAAACGATAAAATTCAATAAGTACAACTATATCTATTTTGTAATGCTCACTTTGTTATGTTTTTCCTCTTGTGGAGAGGATGAAGTTGTAGCTACTTGCAACGATGGTATTAGGAATGGCACCGAGGTTGGAGTTGATTGTGGTGGTGATTGTCCATCTTGCTTTTCTTGTGTAGATGGCATCCTCAACGGCAATGAAACAGGCATAGATTGCGGTGGAGATTGCATTCCTTGCCCGACCTGTGTGGATGGTATTCAGAATGGAATTGAAACAGGAGTCGATTGTGGAGGCGATTGCCCTGCCTGCCCTGATTGCAATGATGGGGTGCAGAATGGAGATGAGACAGGGGTCGATTGTGGTGGCTCTTGCTCTGCGTGCCCTACTTGTGTAGATGGTATACAGAATGGTGATGAGACAGGAGTCGACTGTGGAGGAACTATCTGCCCTACATGCACGACACCTGGCTGTACAGACCCTAATGCCCATAACTATGATGCAAACGCTGATGTTGATGATGGCTCTTGCGAGACATGCACAGACGGTATTCAGAATGGTGATGAAACGGATGTCGACTGTGGCGGGGCTCTATGTGACCCTTGTTTCTCGGTTGGAGATGCTGGGCCAGCAGGTGGGCTTATATTTTTTGATAAAGGTTCCTTCTCTAATGGCTGGCGCTATCTAGAATATGGCGTAGAAATTCAGAATGGAGATAGGCAGTGGGGTTGTAACATTATGAATAGTACTTCTTTCTTGGTTGGTTTTGGTTTTGAAAACACAGAGAGTGTTGTCAATAATTTCAATGCAGGAAATTGTGCAGAATCTCCTGACGCTTTCTTGGCTTGCAGCAATCTTGTTAGGAATGGGTTTGATGATTGGTACTTACCAAGTGTCAATGAACTACAAGAATTATATCCTTTTAGAGGGCAATTGGGCCTAGCAGAAAAACGCTATTGGAGTTCTACGGAGTTAGATGCCGTCGATGCTTTTGTAGTTGACTTTAATGGAGAGAACAGCGACGGCACACCACTGTCTTATACGTGGTATAAAATACCGACTAATGGTTCCCAAGGTTTATCTGCTGTAGTGGCAGTTCGGAGATTTTAATTAACACAACATTCAAAATAACCAAACGATGAAAACAAATTATATATTTAGAAAGACCATAATTTTTATACTCTTAGGAATATTATACTCCAATCTTATATTCAGTCAAGATTTAGCTGATTGTAATATTAATATAGCTGAATTAGTTGTGGGCCAAAGTGGCAGTTCTGCTGGCATACAAAAGACAATCAATTTTACAAATGATTGTGGATGTAATGGAATTTGGAATTGTGAAATAGTAAGAATTGACTTTCCTGACAATTTTGATTGTTCAGGAGCTGTAGTTGCCCTAGATAATAGTGCACTTTGGTTTGAGGATTACTTTGATATTTACGATTTGCCTAGTTGCATATACAATGGACAAGACGATTCTACTTTTGGGCAAAAGTCAAATTATATAGCCCCTGTAAGTACACAAGTAGGAGGCACCTATGACATATTGATATGTGCAGGAGAGGACCTCCCCAGTGGACAAAATTCAGTTACGCTTGATATTTTTACAAGTGACTTATGTTGGCTTGTAGATTGTAGTCTTGACAATACGCCGCCTGTCTGTGGAGAAGCTAACATAGTAATTACTGCAAATCCTAATTTAGGTTTTGCTGAGATAACTTTTACGGACTATGTTACAGATAATTGCAGTATTAATTTCAGTGATGGTAATGATATTACCAATGGTGAGGGAGTCTTTAATAATGAAAGTTTAGCGTGCAATACGACTACAGAATTTGAGGTAGCCTTTTTTGATGATGCTGGTAACCAAATTTTATGTAATTATCAAATTAGCGTAGATTGTAGTGATTGTGAAAATTCAGCTGTAGACTTTGATGGTGTAGATGACTATATTGAATTTAATTCTCCATTAGTAGGTAATCAGAATTATACAATCGAAATGTGGGTCAAGTCCGAGAGTATATCTACAGGTGATTGCTGGAATAATAATTCTGACAATCTCGACTGGATTCTAGCCTTTGATGACAATGACCTTGGCATAGTCGATTGTGATGGTGGTTATAGAGTTGTCTTTGCACCTTTGTGTCCATCTGGGAATAATCTTTGTAGTAGTCTAGATGACCGTCCGCTAGATGATGGTGAGTGGCATCACTTAGCAATTTCAGAAGGTGATCCTGGTGGCTTTAGGGTTTATTATGACGGGGTGAAATTCACAAATTTTTCTTGGGATGAGTATGACCTAGGTGGCACTATTAGATTAGGTAGCCAGTTTGGCAATCAAGGCGGCAACAAGTTTAGAGGCACTATAGATGAGGTAAGAATATGGGATCATATACGGACAGAGGAAGAGGTCTTGGAACATTATAATTGTAAGATAGACCCTACAACTGCGGGCTTAGTTACCTATTATGACTTTTCTGATGGAATACCGAATGGAGATAATTCTGGAGTGACGCAGATAAGTGACAGTTCTGGGAATGGTAATAATGCTGCATTGGTCAATTTCAGTGGTGTAGGTAGTAGTTCTAATTTTGTTTCTGGTATCGATGAACTTTGTAATAGTTGTGGCGGAAACTCAATCGAATGTTCCTCTAATCAGGTTATGGACTTTGATGGTGTGGATGATGTTATTTCATTGGACAATGTGGCAATATCAGGCGATTTTACTGTAGGCTGTTGGTTTAAGACTAGCCAAGATAATGGAGGTGCTGAAGATAGATTTTTTGGATTTGGTAATAGTCCAAGATTAGAGCTTGGAGTCGATTTCGATGGTAGTCTCTGGTTCTTTGATGAGTTAAGTGGGGGGGATTCCTTCTTAAATGTAAGAGATAATTTATGGCACCATGTGGCAGTTGTCGGATCTGGAATCAGCAGAAAGATTTATTTTGACTT
>CALBWK010000012.1 GCA_937969415.1 uncultured Saprospiraceae bacterium
TTATTGGGATTTGAGGATTAGTAGGATTTCTTCTTTGAAGAACCGCCACCCGCTGCAATCGCTTGTATGCTTAGTACTTATATATTAACTATGTAAGAAGCCAACCCACCCGATTCTGATGAATCGGTTCCTTCCTTTCAATGGCCCTCGCAGTCGAGCCTCAACTATGAACTATGCACTAATAAACTAAGCACTAAAAGAGAGCCTCGCAGCCGAGCCTCAACTATGAACTCCGCACTAAAAAACTATGCACTAACCCATAACCCCCTGATTTTCAATAGAAAAATCGCATTTTTTGTGAAAATACTCTTAGCAAATCGTTGTTTTATCCTCTAAAGTGATTTACATTTGCAGCCGCTTTGGACGTAAGACTGCCGAAAAAGCATATTTCACTATAAAACTAAGATCGTGAATACAACGAGTTATAAGACTAGATCAGTCAAGAAATCAGAAGTCGAAAGACAGTGGTTTGTTATAGATCTCGACGGTGAGATCGTAGGGAGAACAGCGACGCAGATCGCTACTATCCTAAGAGGAAAGCATAAGCCGACCTATACACCGCACGTAGATACAGGTGACAATGTTATAGTTGTCAATGCGGACAAGTGCCGATTTACAGGTTTGAAGGAGACACAGAAGGAGTATCAGAGATATTCTGGCTATCCGGGAGGACAGAAAAGTCGTACAGTCGCTGAGCAAAGGGTTAAAAAGCCTATCGCTATTATCGAGAGTGCAGTGAGAGGTATGTTGCCTAAGAATAAGCTAGGTAGAGCGATGTTTAAGAAATTATATGTGTATGCTGGTCCGGATCATCCGCATGCAGCACAGAAACCAGAAAAACTTAACACTAAATAATGGAAGTAATTAATGCACTAGGCAGAAGAAAAGCTTCTGTAGCAAGAGTTTACCTCAAAGCAGGTGGTGGTAACATCATCGTCAATGGTAAAGACTATAAAGAGTATTTTCCGATAGCGAATATGCAATTCAACCTAGAGGATCCTTTAAAGCTCGTAGAAGCGGAAAAGACTTACGACATCCAAGTGAATGTCAGAGGTGGAGGATTCAAAGGACAGGCAGAAGCCATCAGATTGGGTATCTCAAGAGCTTTGGTTAAAATAAGTGAGGACAACAAGCCACCACTTAAAGCCAAAAAATACTTAACCAGAGATGCGAGAGTGGTCGAGAGGAAAAAATACGGTAAACCAAAAGCGAGAAAGAGCTTCCAGTTCTCTAAGAGATAGAAGCCGAGCCCTCATTTCATTATTTCAAATAACTAGAAAATGGCAAAACCTACATATAAAGAACTTTTGGAGTCAGGTGCACACCTGGGTCATATGAAAAGAAAATGGAATCCTAAAATGTCTCCTTACATTTTTATGGAGAGAAAAGGGATTCACCTCATAGATCTCAACAAGACAATAGCAGGAATGGAAAAAGCTGGTCAAGCTTTGCAACAAGTCGCTAAGTCTGGGAGAAAAGTGATGTTTGTCGCTACTAAGAAACAAGCCAAGCTAACAGTTTCTGAATTAGCGAGATCTGTCAATATGCCTTACGTTACCGAAAGGTGGTTAGGAGGTATGATGACCAACTTCTCTACGATCAAGAGATCTGTAAAGAAGATGAACAACATCGACAAGTTACTTGCTGATGAAAACGTCACGAGTATCACTAAAAAAGAGAGACTGACACTGACTAGAGAGCGAAACAAACTAGAGAAGGTTCTAGGTGGTATCGCAAACATGAACAGATTGCCAGCAGCGATTTTTGTAGTGGATATTCACCACGAGCACATTGCAATCAAGGAAGCTAAGAAGTTGGGTATTAAGATATTTGGTATCGTCGATACGAATTCTGATCCTACGCAAGTAGACTTCCCGATTCCTGCTAACGATGATGCTTCTAAGTCTATCAAAACGATTACCAACTATATGGGTGAGGTGATCAAGGAAGGCCTTAATGAAAGAAGGTTGATGAAAGATGCTCAGAAGACACAGAAGGCAGAAGCAGCAGCAGCTCCAAAAGCACAGGCAAAACCTGAAGCTCCAGCAGCAGAGACAAAGCCGGAGGCTTAAGTATTTAATTTATTAAAAAAACTAAAGACACAAATAAAATGGCAATCACAGCAGCAGATGTAAAAAAGTTGAGAGATCAGACGGGAGCAGGGATGATGGATTGTAAGAAAGCTCTATCGGCAGCCGATGGAGATTTCGAAAAAGCAATAGAAGAGCTGAGAAAGAAAGGTCAAAAACTTTCTGAAAAAAGAGCAGATAGAGAAGCTAACGAAGGTGCGGTTATCGCAAAAATTTCTCACAACAAGAACAACGGAATCGTTGTAAGATTAAGTAGTGAAACGGATTTCGTTTCTAAAGGAGATAGCTTTGTCGCTTTAGCAAACCAGTTTGCTGACATCGCACTTAAAAATCTTCCAGATACTAAAGAAGACTTGTTGGCACTAGATTGTGGCGGTATGACTATCGCTGCTAAGATTGAAGAGCAGACAGGTGTGATCGGTGAGAAGATTGAGTTAACAGATTATGCTAAGATCGTAACCAAGGCGGGAGAAGGTCAAGTACTTCCTTATATCCATATGGGTAACAGAGCAGCAGTTATCGTAGCAGTCAACTTAGAAGGACCTCAGTATGAAGAGCCAGCTAAGAACGTCGCGATGCAAGTAGCAGCGATGCACCCAATTGCTCTTGACAAAGACGGTGTAGATGCATCTATTGTAGAAAAGGAGATAGAGATAGGAAAAGATATGGCGAGACAAGAAGGCAAGCCTGAAGCAATGCTAGAAAAAATTGCTACAGGTAAGCTTAACAAGTTTTTCAGAGAGAGAACTCTCTTGAACCAAACTTATGTGAAGACTTCTAGCAAGGAGTCAGTAGCGGATTACCTCAAAAGTATCCACGCTGATCTCACGGTGACAGACTTCAAGCATATCAAGTTAGGATAAGATAATTTCGAAAAAGCGATTCATTTAGTTGAGTCGCTTTTTTTTTAACCCAAATTCACGACCATAGAATATGGCCATCAAGTACAAACGTATACTGCTCAAATTATCAGGAGAATCTCTTATGGGAGAAAAGTCTTTTGGTATATCTCCAGACAAACTCAATCACTACGCAACAGAGATCAAAAAGATCGTCGACTTAGGTGTAGAGGTAGCAATCGTTATCGGTGGGGGAAATATCTTTAGAGGTCTCCAGGCAGCGGATAGTGGCATCGAGAGAGTACAAGGAGATTATATGGGTATGTTGTCGACGGTCATCAATGGTATAGCCCTTGCTAGTATCTTAGAGACACATTCTGTCTATGCACGACTTGTTTCCGCTATAGAGATGAAAGAAGTTGCTGAGCCCTATATCAGAAGGAGGGCGATAAGACATCTCGAAAAAGGACGTGTGGTTATTTTCTCGGGAGGCACTGGTAGTCCGTACTTTACTACAGATTCTGCAGCGGCACTTAGAGCCAGTGAGATAGATGCGAATGTTATTCTAAAGGGTACGCGTGTAGATGGGATCTATACAGCCGACCCAGAAAAAGATAAGACAGCGACCAAGTATGATTCTATTTCGTTTGCCGAGGTGATCAGCAAAGGCCTTGGTGTGATGGATATGACGGCTTTCACTATGTGTCACGAAAACAATATTCCCATTGTTGTTTTTGACATCAATGAAGACAACAACTTACTCAGAGTAACTGAGGGCGAATCCCTGGGAACTCTTGTGAGCTAAGGATGTTACGTTATGCTGACTAAGATAGATTTACGTTTAGTTGTAGTCGTGTTTTTCGTATGCAGTCTGTGCATATCTTCATTGTATGGTCAAGAAAGAGATATTGCAGGATTTGAGTTAGTGCTTGATCAAGATCATTATGCAGATTTTCTTCTCCCTTCTGTGTTGCCGCAAGGCAGAAATTATACCATCGGTGGACGGGCGACAGTCTTCGGTTATAAGACCGATAGTGATAAGCTTGGACTTCCTTATGTAAGAAAGCAGATAGAAGGCTTTGTAGTTAGACCAATTCTCAAGGATTTACAATTCAGGCAGGAGCAATTGCGCCACGATATTTCCTTCATAGCCAACGGCTTTACACCTACACACATCTCGGACGAGACGAGTGTCTATAATGTTGACAGAAGGGATACAGGTTATGAGTTGGCAGCGGATAGACCATTCTCGTCATTTACGGGATTCAGGTCGACTCGACGCTACGAGGGCAGCAGGATAACAGCGACGACAGGTCGTAAGATAGATTATGCACTTAATTCCTCCTTTACTTTTGGATTAGCTGGCCTAGGCTTGACAGAAGCGGTGCAAAAGTTATTTCATAGTATAGACAACTTTGGAACTTCCAGACCTGTGCCTACACTATGGGAAACCGACGAAACTAAAAGTATACCGACAGGCCAGGCTCTGCCAGCTGGCTTCCCATTATTTATGTATTCCTTATCTGTAGAGTCGGTAGTGTTTCGGTATAAGAAAATATTGCAATTGCAGTTGCGTCCTGATGTGAATATAGGTTACTATACCAATGTTGGTTTTGGTTTTGATATAGGAAAAGTAATGAAGGGCGAAAAGTTTATCGATAACCTCGGCTACACGGATACCAATAATTTTAGTATTCTCAGCATAGCTGATGATTACTTTGCCTACTCATTAGTCGCGGGTGGTAGTGCTAGAGTCGTTCTTTATAATGCGCACATCAATGGCTTGTATGGGCTAGGGGATAGACACTACATTCCATTTAATAATACCAGGAAAATTGTACTAGAAGGATACGTCGGTGCTAAGGTGCAGTTTATCAGATATCTAGAGCTGACAGCTTCCCTTTCTACACGTACACCAGAGATAAAATCTACCAACGTACAGAGAAATCACTACTGGGCGACACTATCTCTTAAGGTGTTGTTGAATGAGTATAATTAGGTGCGCTCTCCACTCAGACGGAGCTTCTTAATTGTTAATTATTGAGTTTGTAAATGATGAGTAGGCTGTAAGCGATTGCTCTTTTACTTCACTTTTTTATCTATACTATTCTTCTACCTTTGCTTTTGAGTATGGAAGAGGAAGCATCTGGCAAAATCACCCAAGAGGACATAGATAAATGCATTCGCATCTTAGAGCTACTTAATGCAGACTCGCAACCCTTAGCGGAGCTAAGTCAAGGCAAGCGTAGAGCCTTACTCACGCAGGCAGGCCTCCTCTCTCGGCCTATCCGAGAAGAGCGACAAAAGCGTAGGAAAGACATTAAGAAGGTGCAAAAGCGCAAGCAGTTTGAAAGAGACAGACATGCACGGAAGGAAACAGGCATCAGAAGCGCAAGGGAAGCTACCGTATTCGTAGCACCTAAGTTGCTCAATGCTGCTCGCCTAGAAGAAAAAGAAGAGAGCATCCTCAGCTCTCCACGCAACTGTTATGTATGTAAGGAGATGTATGATAAACTCCACCACTTCTATGATTCCATGTGCACTGAGTGTGGAGACTTTAATTATGCTAAGCGCTTTCAGAATGCAGACTGTACAGACCAAGTGGCTGTCGTTACCGGCTCTCGACTTAAGATCGGTTATCATATCTGTCTGATGCTGCTGAGGGCAGGTGCAACAGTTATAGCGACGACACGATTTCCTGTGGATTCGGCATTGCGTTATGCACAAGAGGAAGACTATAATGAGTGGGGCCACCGACTCAAAATCCACGGGCTCGATCTCCGACATATTCCGAGTGTAGAGATCTTCTGCAATTACATAGAGCAGCATTATGAGCGCTTAGATATTCTGATCAATAATGCTGCACAGACAGTTAGGAGGCCAGCTGGATTCTATAAGCATCTGATGGAAAAAGAAGAATTGCCATATGAAGTCCTACCGCCTAGAGCACAGGAACTTTTAGAAAAACATCAAGCGTGTATCTCTGCCTTAAATGAATACAGTGCTGAGAGCCAAGCCCACCAAAAAAACTTACCCGTCTCTTGGCATCAACCAGAGCCTGGCATAGGCATACGGGCTTCTGCTAAGCTATCACAGATACCTTATAGTTTTGACAACTCACTACCCACCAATGAGGTCTTTCCTGAGGGCCAACTCGATGCGGACCTTCAGCAAGTCGATCTCAGAAAAACCAACAGCTGGCGCCTAAAGCTTGGTGAAATTGAGACTCCAGAGATGATTGAGGTGCAGTTGGTCAATGCTGTGGCGCCCTTTGTGCTCTGCAATAGGCTCTCCAATTTGATGCGGAAGGAAAACACGGGTAAAAAACACATCATCAATGTCTCGGCGATGGAAGGAAAGTTTCACCGCTTCTACAAAGAGGATCGCCACCCACATACCAATATGGCCAAGGCAGCCCTCAATATGATGACACATACTGCAGCTACGGATTTTGCCAAGTCCGGTATCTATATGAATGCTGTCGATACAGGCTGGGTCACTGATGAAGACCCCGCAGAATTATCTAAGAAAAAAGAAGACGAGCACGACTTCCAGCCACCTCTAGATATTGTAGACGGAGCTGCCCGCGTCTTGGATCCTTTGTTTGATGGGATCAATACAGGCAAGCATTGGTGTGGTAAGTTTCTAAAAGATTATAGGCCTATAGATTGGTAGGTCTAATGGCTATATAGTTTTGAGATTCGTCTTCTAAGTCCTCAAATAAAGTTCATTAGAGGAGTTTCATAAATTCAGAGGCGCTAAATACTGGAATACTTGACTTATTGAAATCTTTTTTATTTCGCGTAATTATTGATTCGCAATTATTTTCAATAGCTATGTAATATTGAATTCCATCTTCAAAATCCTTAAATTCTTCTTCTAAGGCTCGTTCCAAGATTTTGTCATCAAAGGAAGCAACGTCTACTAGAGTTTTAAATTTTCGTAGTGAGCTGCGCACCTTGCTTATTTTGAGTTGGTCTTTAAGTATATAGTGTGTGTTTGCAAAAGTCAAAGTTGATACTGTTAGCTTGATTTGATTATCAATGGCATATGTAAATAAATCTTGGGTTGCTTTGTAAAATTCAGTCCTTTGACTTAGTAGATCAATGACAATGTTTGTGTCAATAAATAATTTATTCACTATTTATATTTTTTGATCAAGTAGTTCGTGTAAGATTTCTTGTAATCTTTTTCGTCTTCAAGTGTTATAATGCCTGTTAGACTTTCAACTATTGGATTGACTTTTCTCTTGCTTTGTTTCTCAGATACAAGTGCAGAAAGATAGTTTTCAATTAATTTTGACAGACTTGTATTCGATTCCTTTGCATAGTTTTTTGCTTCTTGAATAATGTCTGAATTTAGTTTGAGTGTTAGTTTACTATCCATAAGCTGTGTTGTACGTACAAGTATAATGATTTTGCACGTATTTGTCAAGAATACTCACGATGGAAATGCATCTTAGTATTCTCGATGCATATCTAGTAATCAGTCACTGAAGAGTTTGTTATCGAAATGTAACCAAGATCGGAGTTTGCCTGAATTAATTTCAGTGTATATACTTAACGGAACCTCAATTCCACCACACTGCATACCCACGCTTCTTGAGACTCTCAGCCAGTTGGCGCTCTAGGACAGCGGCATCTTCACGTGTTAGCGGGTTGAATTTATTGTAGAGGGTAGGGCGGAGGTAGATGCCGTATTTCTCGACAAATTTAGAAGAGACTTTATAGCCCTTTTTGTTTCTGTGCCCTGTAAGGTGTTTTTTGAATCGCTCATTGGGCGAGTGTGCGGTCATTCCGACATAGAGACAACCCATCGTGCCTTTGTAGTGCCGATTAGCTTCTCTAAACTTTTTGCTTTCACTCCAGACGCGACTAGATAGTTCCACGACATAGACATTATGCGAGAGACGTGTACTTATCTTCTTAGTAGGAGTGGATGTGTCACCAGTAGGAGTAGACTTAAACAAAGTTTTGAATAGCATAGGTAACACGGTTAGGCTACCCAACTAAGTACAAGGATTAAGCCAAAAAGACCTGTGCTCTAATGATGTCTGTATAGAAAGTTAGATTAATATTTTGCAGACTTACCTTCGGTATAACTCTGCTTAATAAAGTCGCGTAAGTCATCATTGGCCGCTGCAAGATCTTCTTTTCTTAGATACATCATATGACCACTCCTATACCCCTTAAAGCTAAATCTGTCCTTCATCTTCCCGCTAGGATCTATCTGCCACATTGTGTACTTGGCATTGAAATAGGTAGTGGCACCATCATAGTAACCTGACTGGAATAGAACATTGAGATAGGGATTGTTGGCCATTGCTTGTCTCAGATTGTCTCTGGTATTATCGTTGCGTCGATCCCAAGGACGTACAGGACCGAACATATTATACTTTAGATCCGTCTTGAAGTTGAGTTCCTCTCGTATGTAATAATTGATGGCTGGTGTAAACGAGTGTAACCAAGACTTGAGTTCTGCATTGGCATCGGGTCGGTTTCCTGCATCCATCTTATCTAGACCGAGGTAGCGAGAATCTAGTCGACCGATAGTCATTCCTTTGCTCTCCCTCAATAATTCTTTCCAGAAAAAATTAGTGGGCACATCGAGATTGTGTTGCAATATGGAGGTGGCGGAGAGGCCAGAGTAGTAAGCCATTTTTTCGGCCAGAGCGTGCTTTTCTTTTTGAGATATGAATCCACCTTTGGCCAGTCCGGGGATCACCTTATCGATAGCAAAGGCTTCTACCTCTGGAAGTATTTCAAGTAGATCCTTTTGCTGTAATTCTTTTGGTAGCGTTTTGTGATACCAAGCGGCAGCGGCAAAGTAAGGTAGATTGAGTCCTGAAGAAAGGGCATTGTCTGCGGCGTAAGATTTATAGTCTGC
>CALBWK010000013.1 GCA_937969415.1 uncultured Saprospiraceae bacterium
GTAACTGGGAATTTTTTCTTACGATCAATATAAGCGAACATCACATTGTTGATATCCGTTGTGAACTCCATCCAAGCACCCTTAAATGGTATTACTCTAGCTGAGTAAATCTTAGTGCCATTCGGGTGGAAGTTTAGACTAAAGAATACGCCTGGAGATCTATGTAACTGTGATACGACAACTCTCTCTGCACCATTAATAACAAAGGTCCCCTTAGGGGTCATATACGGTATGTTACCTAAGAATACATCTTGTACAATTGTCTGAAAATCTACGTGCTCCTCATCATTACAAGAAAGTCTCAACTTTGCTTTGAGTGGTACACTGTAGGTCAATCCTCTTTCCATACACTCATCGATGCTATATCGAGGTGGGTCTACGAAGTAATCAAGGAATTCAAGAACAAAAATGTTCCTAGCATCGGTGATAGGGAAGTTATCTTGGAAAACATTAAAAAGGCCTTCATTGGCTCTGTTTTCTGGGGTTGTTTCCAACTGGAAGAACTCCATAAAAGATTTAATCTGAATCTCCAAAAGATCAGGATAATCAGCAGCTTTTATTTTTCCAAAATTGTGCCTTGGGAGGAGTGCTGTAGCTGTGGTCATTGATACAAGCTTAATAGGTTAAAAAGGAAAGTTGGACATTAAAGAAATAGCGAAAGCTTAGCCACTGCAAGCAGTGACTAAGCAATCATATTTCCTATGCTAAAAGAATAATTGAATTCAATCAGGCGCTACGTTGTTACTTAAGTTCAACGTCAGCTCCAGCTGCTTCAAGAGCTGCTTTGATTGATTCAGCCTCATCTTTAGGCACTCCCTCCTTAACTGGAGCTGGTGCGCTATCGACTAATTCTTTAGCTTCTTTAAGTCCTAGACCTAAAAGGTTTTTCACTTCTTTTACAACTGCTAACTTAGCTGATCCTGCAGAGTTCAATACAACTGAAAATTCAGTCTTTTCTTCTCCACCTCCGGCGCCTCCGCCAGCTGGTCCAGCAGCAACAGCAACAGCTGCAGCAGCAGGTTCAATACCATGTTCTTCCTTTAATATCTCTGCTAGTTCACTAACCTCTTTTACGGTCAATCCTACTAGCGTGTCTGCAAGTGACTTGATGTCTGCCATGAATAAAAATTTAGAATATTATGAATTAATTACATCACAAAGATGCGATTAGCTTGGAAGCCTTAATTATTGCGCTTTTTCTTCTAGTGCTTTCACTAGACCTGCGATGGTCTTACCACCTGATTGAAGCGCAGAAACAACATTCTTGATAGGCGACTGCAATAGCATTATTACATCTCCAATCAATTCGTCTTTCGACTTTAATGCGGCCAACTCTTTGACCTTTTCATCACCTAAGTAGATACTAGAATCTATGTAAGCTGCTTTTAATACAGGCTTATCATGCTCTTTTCTAAATTGTTCTATAACCTTTGCTGGACTGTTAGCTGTCTCGCAAAACATTATAGAAGTAGGTCCTTTTAATGAGCCATATAGCTCATCATATCTACCATCTTCAGAAATAGCTTCTAGCGCTTTTTTCACTAGAGTATTCTTAACTACTTTGAGTTCAATATCTTTTTCAAAACATAATCTTCTTAGGTTATTAACCTGAAGAACACTAAGCTCTGATGAATCTGTTATATAGAAACTAGAAGCGTCTGCAAATTTTGCTTTCAACTCCTCGACTACTGTCGCTTTATTATCTCTGTTCATTGTTTAGTAATTATGGAGTTTAAGATTATGCTATGTCTTTGGTATCTAAACCAATTCCAGGACTCATAGTACTGGAGATGCTAACACTTTTCATATATATTCCCTTTGAAGACGAAGGTTTCATCTTCATTATAAGTGTCAATAGCTCCCTTGCATTTTCAGCTAGTTTATCTGCCGTAAATGAGACTCTACCTATCGAGTTGTGGATTGTACCATACTTATCCACTCTGAAAGCAATCTTTCCACCTTTGACTTCTGTTACTGCCGCACCTACATTGGGTGTTACTGTACCAGACTTAGGATTAGGCATTAGACCTCTTGGTCCTAGGATTCTACCAATCTTTCCAACTTGAGCCATCACGTTAGGTGCTGCAATTACAACATCAATATCCGTCCAACCTTGTTGAATCTTAGTAACATACTCATCTAGACCTACATAATCTGCTCCAGCAGCTTTCGCTTCTTCCTCCTTGTCAGGAGTACACATTACGAGTACTTTCTTCGTCTTACCTGTTCCGTTAGGTAAGGAAACTGTTCCTCTTATTGCTTGATCTGGTTTTCTTGGATCGACACCAAGATTGATGTGGAGGTCAACAGAAGCATCAAATTTTGCTGTGTTGACTTCTTTGACAAGAGCCATAGCTTCATTTAAAGTATAGAGCTTATCAGCATCTACTTTAGCATTAGCTATCTTTCTCTTCTTAGTTAATTTAGCCATTATAAAATTTTAAAGGTTATAACGTCTGACTATTAGACTCCCTTATGATGAAAAATTATTTCTTATGCTTCTGCTCCAGTATCCCAAGGAGCTGGACCATCTACGATTAGACCCATACTTCTTGCTGTACCTGCTACCATTTTCATTCCTGACTCGATAGTAAATGCATTGAGGTCAGGCATCTTATCTTCAGCGATAGCCTTTACTTGATCCCAAGTTACTTTACCTACTTTCTGTCTATTTGACTCAGGAGAGCCACTTTTAAGTTTAGCAGCTTCTAGCAATTGTACGGCAGCTGGTGGTGTCTTAATGATAAAGTCAAATGACTTATCCTTGTAGACAGTTACAACAACAGGTAATAATTTACCTCTGGATTCTTCTGATTTGGCATTAAACCTCTTACAGAATTCCATAATGTTGACACCTTTTGCACCTAATGCAGGTCCTACTGGTGGTGAGGGATTTGCTGCTCCTCCTCTTACTTGTAGCTTGATAAAGCCTTCTACTTCTTTAGCCATTTTAGTTTTATCTAATTGGTAGTTTAGTTATTATTGTTTTTCTACTTGCATAAAGTTCAACTCGACTTCTGTTCCACGTCCAAATATCTTTACGATTACTTTTAGCTTCTTCTTCTCGTCGTTGACTTCTTTAATATCTCCTACAAAATCATTGAAAGGACCGTCAACTATCTTGACTGTCTCACCAACTATGAATGGATCTATAATTGATTCACCCACTTCTTGAGATTCGTCAACCTTACCTAACATTCTGTTAGCTTCTGATTGTCTCATTGGTATAGGATTTCCTCTACCTAAAAAGTGAATTACATTTGGAACATTTGTTATCGCTTGTATTATTTCTCCCGAAAACTTTGAAGGAAAGGCTTCTATAAGAATGTAACCAGGAAGTATATTTCTTTCCATAATCACTTTCTTACCACTTCGAATCTTATATACCTTTTCTGAAGGGACAAGAACTTGAGGTACAAAGTCATTCCACTTCTTACGTTGAAGTTCTAACTCAATGTATTCCTTAATTTTCTTTTCCTTACCGCTGATAACTCTTAATGAGTACCATCTTGATTCTTCAGACATTGATCTTTATTACAGCTTGTAAATTGTGGATAATGCACTGTTAAACACAGAATCCATCAAAAATATGATCAACGAAATAATTACAGAGGCTATGATCACTAATCTAGTGTTGCTAAAAAGGTTTGGCCATGTGGGCCAGGTTACCTTATGGATTAGCTCGTTATAACTCTCTTTTACGTATAATACTATGTCGTTCATACAACTTCTTTTTAAAACTAGCAGGGGAGACAGGAATTGAACCCGCAACCTTCGGTTTTGGAGACCACTGCTCTACCAATTGAGCTACTCCCCTATTCAAAAAACTCTTAGCTATAAAATCAGAAAATTAAGCACCCATACAGATGCTTAATTTTTCTAATATTATTTATAAAGAATAACTTCTTACTCTATGATCTCTGTTACTTGACCTGCACCAACTGTACGGCCACCCTCTCTAATTGCAAATCGAAGACCTTTCTCCATTGCGATTGGGTTAATCAAGTTTACTTCTAGAGTTACGTTGTCTCCTGGCATAACCATTTCTACACCGTCAGGTAACTTACAATCTCCAGTTACATCTGTCGTTCTGAAGTAGAACTGTGGTCTATAACCGTTAAAGAATGGAGTGTGTCTTCCACCTTCATCTTTACCGAGAACGTATACCTCACACTTAAACTTACTGTGTGGAGTTACAGATCCTGGCTTAACGATAACCATTCCTCTTTTGATAGATTCTTTATCAATACCTCTAAGAAGTAGACCAGCATTATCACCAGCTTCACCTCTTTCTAGTATTTTTCTAAACATCTCAACTCCTGTAATTGTAGAAGTCAATGGCTTAGCATCAGCAGCTTGCATACCTACAATCTCAACTGGATCTCCAGTGTTGATTACACCTCTTTCTATTCTTCCTGTTGCAACTGTACCTCTACCTGTGATAGAGAAAACATCCTCAACTGGCATCAAGAAATCCTTATCTACATCTCTTAGTGGCTCTGGAATGTCTGCATCTACTGCAGCCATAAGATCCATTATTGCTTTTTTGCCTTCATCAGTTCCTTCTAATGCTTTTAGAGCAGAACCTTGAATGACAGAAGCGTTGTCACCATCAAACTCATATTGAGACAATAGTTCTCTAACTTCCATTTCTACTAATTCCAACATTTCAGCATCATCTACAAGGTCAACCTTGTTCATGAATACTACAATCTTTGGAACACCTACCTGACGGCATAAAAGGATATGCTCTCTTGTCTGAGGCATTGGTCCATCAGTAGCAGCACATACCAAAATGGCACCATCCATTTGAGCCGCACCCGTTACCATGTTCTTAACATAATCGGCGTGACCAGGACAATCAACGTGCGCATAGTGTCTGTTAGCAGTTTCGTACTCAACGTGAGCGGTATTAATAGTGATACCTCTTTCTTTTTCCTCAGGAGCTCCATCAATGGCATCATAGTCCATTTTTTCAGAAAGTCCTGCTTCAGAAAGCACATACGTGATTGCAGCAGTTAGCGTTGTTTTACCATGGTCTACGTGACCAATCGTACCAATATTTACGTGGGGTTTGGTCCTTTGAAAGGTTTCTTTAGCCATTATACAATTATTTTAAATATTTATGATTTACAATATAAATTCCTCCTTAATAAACTCAGTATGGTTCTAAAGAGCCGATGACTGGATTTGAACCGGCGACCCCCTCCTTACCATGGAGGTGCTCTACCACTGAGCTACATCGGCTTAAAAAACCTTTGTAAATTTAGAGCGGAAGACGAGACTCGAACCCGCGACCCTCAGCTTGGAAGGCTGATGCTCTACCAACTGAGCTACTTCCGCATAAACCTTTAGTGGGGGTGATAGGATTCGAACCTATTCAGTCGAAACACCAGATTTACAGTCTGGCCCGGCTCTCCAACTCCGGCGCACCCCCTCCGTTACTCCCACTATAGGAGTAGAGCCGATGGAGGGATTCGAACCCCCGACCCGCTGATTACAAATCAGCTGCTCTGGCCAACTGAGCTACATCGGCATGTATCAAATATGTCAAATATTTAATATGCTTTCTTCAAAGCGAATGCAAAAATAAGTTTTTTAAATAAATATGTAAACCCTATGATAAAATTATTTTGAACCTTTTGGATGGGCCGATTTATAGGCTTCCTTGAGCTTCTGGATAGAGTTATGGGTATAAACCTGAGTAGCTGCTAGACTCGAATGGCCTAATAGCTCCTTAACTGCGTTGAGGTCGGCACCATTATTCATCATATGTGTAGCAAAAGAATGCCTTAAAATATGGGGTGAGCGCTTATCAGCATTAGATACCCTTGACAAATGCCGTCGAACCAAATTATAGACAAACTTAGGATATAGGGGCTTGCCTTTGTCTGTTAAGAACAATGATTGGCAAATATCAATGTCCTCAAATTGATCTTCTCGGATCTGCAGATAGTCAATCAAGCTAACTATAAAGGTGTCTGACAAGGGCAATATCCGCTCTTTGGAGCCCTTACCAAGGACTTTAATCCACTTATTGGAGTAATCGATATCACTTATAAGTATAGAAATCAGTTCGCTTCTACGTAATCCAGACCCATATAGAAGTTCTATAATAAGAGTATCTCTATGCGCTGCATAAGTGTTGGGGGCCTCTTTATTAAGTTTTAATAGCTTTTTGAGGCTCTTCTCTTGGATTATGGCAGGTAACTTTTTTCCATTCTTTGGAGGCAGGATCTTCAGCATAGGATCATAATCAATGAGGCCACCCCGCTTCAAATACTTGTAATAGGTTCTTAGTGAAGATAATTTTCGGTTGATAGACTTTGAAGTAACTTCATTTCCAACTAGCTCCACCATCCAAGATCTAATATGTAAATGCTTTGCCTCATTAATAGATAGACCTTCATAGAAGGCATTAAGGTAGGTGGTGAATTGGCCTAGATCTTTCGTATAAGCTTTAATAGTATGCGGAGAATAGCGCTTTTCTTGAGTAAGGTATTTGATAAAAGGCTCAATCATAGGATAAACATATTATAAAAAGTAATAATATGTTTAGGCAGGATAATAATACGGACGTAACGAATCTTAAGCTTATCTATCTAGAGATACTCTATTTTTATATCAATTTTGTATTCACGAACTATGCTAGTATCATTTAAGTCAGTCCTCTATCTCTTTATCTTTAGTTTTCTACTATTCAGTTGTACTGAGCCTAAGGAGAGTACTCAAGGCAATGCAAATCACGAACCATTGTTCTCTGAACTGCTACCAACAGGAACAGGTATAGATTTTAAAAATACACTTACCGAAGACTTGACAAATGGGATGAACATCTTAGACTTCGACTATTTCTTTAATGGTGCTGGAGTTGCTTTATCAGACTTAGATAAAGATGGACTAATTGACATTGTCTTCTCTGCTAACCAGACAGAAAACAAGATTTATAAAAACCTTGGAAATCTAAAGTTTGAAGATGTCACTCAAAACAGTGGGATTAATAAAGGGAAGAACTGGTCTACAGGAGTTTCAATAGTGGATATCAATCTAGATGGGCTTGAAGATATTTACATATCACAGGGAGGACCCTACTTTCCTGAACAGAGAAAAAATCTGCTCTACATAAATAAAGGCAATTTCATTTTCGAAGAACAGGCAGAGACGTACAATCTAGCAGATACTGGCATTAGCTCTCAGGCAGTATTCTTTGATTTTGACAAGG
>CALBWK010000014.1 GCA_937969415.1 uncultured Saprospiraceae bacterium
TCTGAATTAAGATTTATAGGATTAGGGGATTATGAGATGAGGTCCACTATGAACTATGCACTAACAAACTATGCACTAATGATTTTCTCTACGCTACCTTCTGACTTCCTGAAGGAAGAACCGCTGCCCGCTGCTGTTTTAATATTAATGATCTAAATCAAGAATTTCGCACGCCACCCAATTGTCTGAATTAGGATTTATTGGATTAGGGGATTATAGGATGTATAACCACCATTAATCAATTCTCTTTAATTTTCTTGGTTGTGTATAATTTGAAAGCGCCTATGACTATGAATGCTATTCCAATTATAAGAGAAAAATATATTGACTTTCCTTGTAGCACTGTGAATTCAAAGAATAAGATACTTGTTAAACCTCCAATAATGGCTATAAAACCGTCCCTCCTTACTTTCTTGTTCATAGAAACCTTGTTTTGGAATCTATTAAGTATTTCCTTTTCGGATATTACATTCAAGTCTATCTGGCTTAGTATTTCTTGTTTGCTAGAATCTTGATTAAGCATCTCATTGAGCTTGGCTTTTTCTTTTTCAGTTTTTATTTTCATTGTAAAAGTGTGAAACTTATTTAGCCACTCCGGATTTGAATTTTTGAATTCGGTGTCTTTTAACTTTTCAATATTATACCCCTTAGTTTTGCCATATTCCGCGAAATAAATTTTTTTTGAAGCAATTATTATTGAGTCAATCTCTCTATCAAAAATTTTATCCTCCTTAAGGCGTAGGAAAGCTTCTGGCTCACTTAATCCTTTTTTTAGAGCGGCTAATAGGTTGTTCGCTTTTGATATCTTTTCTTTGTGTTCCATTAGTCTAAGGTGTAATCTTTTGTTTTAATTGATTCTTTGAGGTGACTGTGCCTCAAGTTGTATTTTGATTGATCTTCATAGGCTATAGATCTAAATTACTTCATAATTGGCACTATCCAGCATTTGAAGTTGATAATGATAGTTGTATACTTCTTTAGATTGGAGGACAAGAGGTTTTAAGAAGTCACATATGAGTTCATTAAAACCAACATCTCCAAGATGTGGTTATGAATTTTGACTTCATTGTTTAAGATGAATTCTGGTTGTTCTTTTTCATATTCAAATGGCCAATCGGATAATTCTAGATAGTCGAATTCAACATAATCGAAATCTGGACAATTGTACTCAGTGTCTTTAAGGAACTTGTTTTGATTAAAATTAACGTAAGCCATCCAGCTCAAGGACAACTGTAAATCTTCATTGATTTTGGAGTTTGATATGCATCTTGAAAATTCTTGATTGATACGTCAATAAAGCTTTTAATCTTTTCCTGACTGTCATTCAAGTTTGTCAAAGAATTAAATATTCTAGAGTTTGGTGTAGATGTAAATTGTTAGACTAGGGAACAACAAATTTTACGCCACCTGATACGTCTTGATCTCTTTGATACAAGCCTTCAAGGCATCATAATTTTCTGAAGACATTTTGTGGAGTGGTAGGCGGACGTGATTTTTGCAAAAACCTAGAATCTTCATAGCAGATTTTATTCCAACAGGATTGCCTTCTATGTAGAGCCACTTGTGGAGGTCGAAGATTTCAAAATTATAGTCTCGAGCCTTCGCTAATTCTCCAGCTCTGATATACCGGGTCATCTCAGAAAAGTAGCCTGGATAAGCATTGGCTATTACAGAGATTACACCTTCGCCACCCGCTGCGATCATGGGTAGTGCTACTTCATCATCTCCAGAAGTAACGATAAAGCCTTCTGGTCTATTCTTAATTATACGGGTCGCTTGGATAAGGTCTCCAGAAGCTTCTTTGATGCCGATAAAATTATCGCTGTCATTGGCCAATTTTATAACGGTTTCCCATTCCATATTGGATTGGGTACGGCCGGGTACATTGTAGAGCATAATGGGTACGGCTGAGGTCTTTGCCATCTCCATATAGTGGCTATAGATACCTGCTTGGTTGGGCTTGACATAAGCAGGACTGCTAGACAGAATGCCATCTATCCCTTTGAAATTGTAGTCTCTTAGTTTTCTGACAATTTCCCTGGTGTTATTAGCGCCAAAGTTTCCTGCTAGTATCGGTTTGCGGCCTGCATTAACTTCTATAGCAAAGTCTAAGGTCTTTCTTGCCTCTTCTTCATTGAGTGTAGCTGTCTCTCCTGTAGAGCCTAGGGGTACTAGGAAGTCTATGTTTTCTGATATGACGTGTTCTATGATGTCACCATAGGCCTTATAATCTATAGATAGGTCGTCGTTAAATGGGGTGATGAGTGCAACACCCGTCCCTTCAAATTGTGTATGCATAGCTACTGACTATTTGAGGGTCTTATAGTGACCCATTTTAGAGTATTTGTCTATTCTGGCTTTCACCCGCTTTGCTGGTGTCAACTCCATTAGAGCAGAGACTTCTTTTTTGATATGGCTTCTGAGTGTCTTGACCATCTTATCTGGATCGACATGGGCACCACCCAAAGGCTCTTTGATAATCTCATCTATGAGTCCAAAACCCAGCATATGATCTGCCGTCAACTTAAGAGACTCGGCAGCTTGCTCTTTATAATCCCAGCTTCTCCAGAGTATAGAGGAGCAAGATTCTGGGGAGATCACAGAGTACCATGTATTCTCTAGCATAAATACCTTATCTCCAAGGCCTATACCGAGTGCTCCTCCTGAGGCGCCTTCACCTATGATATAGCAGAGGATAGGCACTTTGAGTTGGGCCATTTCTATGAGGTTGCGGGCTATAGCTTCTGCCTGACCGCGCTCTTCGGCTTCTATGCCTGGGTAGGCCCCTGGAGTATCGATGAAGCAGATGACAGGATAATTAAACTTTTCTGCCATTTTCATCAATCTCAGCGCCTTTCTATAGCCTTCGGGATTGGCCATACCGAAGTTTCTGTATTGGCGCATCTTTGTGTTAACACCCTTTTGATGTCCTATGACGACCATCGTCTGATCGCCTAGCTTAGCTAGACCGCCTACTATGGCTTTGTCATCTCCAAACTTCCTATCCCCATGTAGCTCTACAAATTTCTTGAAGATCTCTTGTATGTAGTGCAGAGAATAGGGGCGCTCTGGATGCCTAGAGAGCTGTACTTTTTGCCAACCTGTGAGATCTGCATATATTTCTTTGGATTTGGCTTTGATTTTATTGTCAAGTTCTTTGACTTGATCTGAGACATCGATATCACCTTCAGCAGCGATCTGTTGGATCTTGTCTAACTGTTCGTACAGTTTTTCTAGGGGTCTTTCAAACTCAAGGAATACCATAATAGTTTGTTTCAGCGTGACCAAATTTACACCCTCTGCCCCAGTTGACTCAATTATTCGCCCAATTAATGACTTGTTGGCCTACATATAACTTTGATTTATCTTTTATCAGCTGATAATCAGGGGGTTGAGTTTGAGATAAGCTTGATTATTTTGTTTAAGTTTTCGACAAAAAAAGTTAATCAATTTTCTCGATAAAATGTATTTTTCAAGACAATTAGCTATCTTGGAGTCCCCTAAAAAGTCATTTGGAAAATTTGTAATTATTCAATTATGAATTTTTAGAATGCTTCAAGTCTTAAAGAACTATCTGCTTCAAGCGGGCCTAGAGGCCTGTGAATCTAGTTTTGAAAGAAATACTGTTTCGATATTCAATATCGTTAACTGCTGCTTGCTTATTTCTTTTCATATCTCTTTACTAGCAGAATTTATTGGCCAGAATCCCAAAGGAATAGTCTTTAGTATTCTATTTATTGGGGTTATGCACTTCGTTATTTGGCTCAATAGGTTGGGCTACTACGACATAGCTTCTATTTTACTTTGCGTAACTCTCCCCGGAGGTGTTTTTTTGTTGGCCTTGGGCTACTCTAATGTCATGTTCATTGATTTTTACTTTGTAGTCTTTTTCTTAACCATCATAATATTTATTCGGAATCGGCTGCTCAGGCTGCTCTTCTGTGGTTTCTACTTTGGAATGTATACTTGGTTAGAGTTTTTGCATAAAGACAGATCTCCATTATTTGGTTTTGAATTCGATATGGTGTCTAATACTATGGTGTTCTTGATCTTTGTGCTCCTATTCTGGACACTAACACACTTGTTGATGACACGCTTTAAGTATGCAGACGGTCAGAAGGACACGGCGCTTGTCGAATTACAACAGACTAATACGGAATTGGAAATAGCCACTGAAAATATGGAAAGGCTTAATGCTATGGCTTCTCACGATCTCAAGACGCCTATTAGGAATATAAAAAGTATGATAGGGCTCATCTCAAAAAAGAGTAATGATGCCAATATAGCTCCATTAATTAATGATATAGATGGGTTAGCTAGCAATATGATCAATCTTATAGATCAGACTATTGAGCATGGCAAATTAAAGCACCTCTGCACTGATAACTCTATAATGTGTATGGATAGAAGCTTGGACCATATAGTCTCATTAATTGGCTCTCGTTTTGGAGAATTTGAGCTAAAAAGAGGTCCATATATTCCTTTTTCTTGCAACTCCATAGGCCTGCTTAAGGTATTGCAAAACCTTATAGAGAACGCTGCGAAATACAATACGAGCGAGAATAAAGTCATTTCTGTGACTCAGGAGGTCAAAGGTCAGCGAATGCTTATAAGAGTGACGGACAATGGAATCGGCATAGATCAAAAGTATAGAAGTCAAGTTTTCGGTATGTATACGCGACTACATACTACTTCTGACTTTCCAGGTACTGGTCTAGGCCTAGCTATCTGCAAGCGTATCATAGACCAGATGGACGGTACTATAACCGTATCAGCAAATGAAAATGGTACTGGATCGACCTTTGTTCTGGACTTACCTTATATACCATCTCAGGAAGCGATGCCTAGCCATAGTCTATCTATGAGTAGGACATCCTAAGACTCTGGATAATCCTAATCTAGAACTGTAAAGTTTCTACTGCCATATAACTTACTGACTGGATCTAATAATCTATAAATCAAGAGATTAGACTTCGTTATAAAGTACTGGTGATTTAACTCCAAAAATATTGATTGAAAAGACTTGATTTCGTGACATTCTGCGTGATTTAGGCTACTTTTGCCCCGCGTTATTAGAAGACATAATGAGGATTATAGTCTGGTAACTTATAATCGGTTCCATAGCTCAGTTGGTTAGAGCATCTGACTCATAATCAGAGGGTCCAAGGTTCGAGCCCTTGTGGAACCACCCAAACCTAGTAGGTCTCCGTGATTGATTTTATTATGGGGCCTACTTTTTTAATGCCCATTGTTAGCGCTCAATCTAAATAGGGCGGTTGATCTAGTCACTCAAGTTTCGGTCTTAAAGTCTGTTAAAAGTACATCTGTGATGTTAATGTCTTTCTAACTCGATTTAGAAATTGTCAGAAGCTACTTACTTTAAAGTCTAGATAAATTTTCATTTTCAAATAATCATTATGATCGTACTTACAAACAAATTTCAATTTTTAAGATTCTTTAGTTTTCTTTTATTGGTCACCTTCACCGCCTGTGGAACAGATCCAGAAGAGATTACCGAGGAGACTTTTGTTTATTTAGTAACACAGGAAGGAGGGACATTGGTAGAGTCTCTAACAATAACAGAAAGGTCAGATGGCACAGGCACTATGACGGCACCAGAGTTTGTCGGCAGTTCTGCAGAGGGTTATGAGTTGGTTATAGATAGAGTAGATGATTCTAGAGCTAATCTCACAGCAACTCCTATAGAGGGAACACCTACTCCAGTGGAGGTTATGGGCGCAGGATTCTTTACACTGGATAGTGTTTTTGTACAATTCACCTTAGTGGGTTTTGACAACAACGTTATATTTAGCGGAACGAGATAACCATCTAATTGTACGAGCAATCTATATCGACAATAATTTGGAAGCACTAGGACCCACTCTATGTATTTCAAGAGACAAATTAACTGCGGCTAATAAAAGCTAGGCTAATTTGTATCTAACTGACCATCTTGATTATAGATGCGGCGATAATGTGTGTCCATATCACTTGGCTCTCAGTAGAGTCATCTATTTCTAAATGGTCTTCATTGTGTAGTGTATAATTACAATAGAAGACTCCAGGAAAATTTCTTTCAAATACCATAATAATAGAATCCTGTGTCCCGATAGGTAGTTCTATTGTAAGATGATCTCTTGAGTTAGGATCATCACCTCTCTGCATATATCCTCTTGCAAATCTATCCGCAAGTTGCGCCTCCTCTTCAATATGGAGTATATCTGGAGTACTTGTAGAAAGGGTAGTGTCTTGACCATAGACAACTGACTCTACTTGCCAAGTGCCCATAAGAGCCTCAAACGGAGAGGACGCATCCTCGATAGGAGTTTGCTCTGTGTCAACTAGGTCAGCATCATTTTGGATGCAACTGCTTATGAATAAACATCCTATAATTAAGAAAAATGGGAAGCGCATGAGTTCTATTTTTTAATTGAGGTAACCGAATCGCCTACTTAAGTAGCACTGAAGAATTAAATCTACAAGAAGTGAAATTTAGACTTTGGCCTTTTTCATTTTAGGTTATAAAAGCTAGAATTCCGTTAAGAACGGGCTTTTGTTCGAGCCATAGGCGAGTTTAAGACCGTTTAGGAATTGTAGTTTTTAGAACCGTTAAGAAATGAAATAAGCCTTGAATTTTTTGTTTCGTTTTTGTTTCAAGACAAAAATGAAAGCCTGCCGGCGAGGC
>CALBWK010000015.1 GCA_937969415.1 uncultured Saprospiraceae bacterium
GGATTCTATCTAGAGACAAATGAAGACATATGGAATAATAGAATGGGGATGGAGACCTTCTCTGATGACCACATGTTTGGTACAGGTAGGGTAGACGATGGGGAAACTTTTATCTATGAAAAACTGTAGCTAGCGTCCCTGCCGATTAGTCATCCTACAGCGAGCAATTTCTAACAGGCCAATGTGTCGGCGTTTACGCATCAGATCCAACTGGCCGCCGTTATCGTGACGAATATGGCACCACCTCCAATCCTGGACGTCAATGATCAATCAACGTACCGTCATCATCAGGACAGCTATATGATTATTTATTCGTATGACCTCATTGTTCTGGAATTAGGAGAGCTACCTACGCATCATTGATTCCAAAAAAACTTTTAATGTTTCACAGAGGAGTAAGATTTAGCCTTTCGTGATTTGTTCCAGAGAAAGGGTAAGTATGCCAAAAAAAATAAAACAATACCTAGTACTTCTACACTCAAAAGATACACAGGCCAAGGTCCTAGGTAATCTAGGATTGTACTCGCTTCAGGTTTCCGCATCGTAAACATATAATTAGAACCCAGCAACTTATTGATGATAAGAGAAATGATGACAAATATATTTGAAGCTATTACAGCATTCCAGAAATCTTTCAGCCTTACGCGATGTCCGAGCACGATTACATAATAAATGGGTAAAAATATTAAGCCTAGATGTAAGGCAAAATAATTAAGATATTCCCAGTGGGGAAAGTTATTATAGAGATCAGGAGTCAGAGTGGCATTGACAGTGCCGACAAGTACCCAAAAGTAACAGATGCCGGTCCAGACTGGCTTTTCTTTAAGGTATACCCAAGGCGCTATTACGGCTACTATCCGACATATGTGTATAGGGAGATCTTCTTGGATAATAAAGGTGCCTAAAGCTAGCTTGATGATGATTAGGGAAATGACAGCTGCAAACGGGATGATAGAGGCAACTAGCAATACCTTTTTCTGCTGGTGTCTATTGAGATTCTTTTTGGTATACCAACAAGTCAGCCCTGTAAAAACACTAAAGATGACAATAGGCAACACGTGGCTTATTGACCAAGCTTTAAAGTCAGATTCATATGTTAGAATGGACAAATCCACTTCTCAAAATGCAGATTTTTATCTTGGACTCCAAAATGAAAGCCTTCAATCTGTTAAATAGTAATTAAAACCCCTATTTAACGGGAGGCTCCTACGCGTATAACAATCATTAACGATTAGGATATTGAGAATAAAAGCTTATTCACTATTATTATAGATAAATCTAAACCTGAAATGAAACAAATATTAATTACACTATCCATCTTATTGGCTGTACAGACTGCAAAGGCTGGAGAAGGAATGTGGCTACCTCTCTTCCTAAAAAGCCTCAATGAGGCAGAGATGCAAGAGCTTGGTATGAAGATCACTGCTGAAGACATCTATAGTGTTAATAATGGCTCTCTCAAAGACGCTATTGTCCACTTCGGAGGATTCTGTACTTCAGAATTAATCAGTGGTAGTGGACTCTTACTGACCAATCATCACTGTGGCTACGGGCAGATCCAATCCCATAGTTCTCTTGATAACAACTATCTCAAGAATGGTTTCTGGGCTCAGACCAAAGCGGATGAGTTGATGAATCCTGGACTGACAGCAACGATGATCAATGAGATAGTGGATGTGACGGCACAGGCACTTGAGGGGGTCTCGGATAAGATGAGTGTAGAGGAAAGAGAAGCAACGATCAAGCTCAATATAGAGTCGATTAGAAATAGTCTCATCGTGGCGAGCCATCAAGCCATTGAGATCAGACCCTTCTTTCATGGTAATCAGTACTTTGCTTTTTTGACAACAACCTATCGAGATGTAAGATTAGTCGGTGCACCGCCTGAGAGTATAGGTAAGTTTGGAGCAGATACAGATAACTGGGTATGGCCAAGACATACAGGAGATTTTTCTCTATTTAGAATCTATGCTGGTCCAGATAATCTACCTGCGGACCCGAGTGCAGAGAACATTCCCTATGAGCCGAAGCATTTCTTGCCTATCTCTACAGATGGTGTTGCAGAAGGTGATTTCACACTAGTGTTTGGGTTTCCGGGCAGGACTCAGGAGTACCTACCTGCTGTAGCTGTAGAAGAAATAGTAGAAGTTAGCGACCCCAATAAAATTGCTATCAGAGAAAAAGCACTCAATATCATCGATAAGTATATGCGTAGCGATGAGGAGACACGTATCAAGTATGCGTCCAAGTTTGCAAGTGTAGCCAACTATTGGAAAAAGTGGATAGGGGAGACGACAGGCCTCAAGAAAACGAGAGCGATCGCCAAGAAAAAGAAATTTGAAAAGGAATTTGTTTCCAAGCAGACGAGAGACAGTCCAGCTAGAAATATCCTTGGAGAATTTGATGCCTTATATGAGCAGCGAGCACCCTATGCCTATGTACGAGACTATTATGGCGAGATTACAGGAGGTAGAATAGTAGAGCTGATGCGTGTAGTAGGCTTAGCGCAAAGGATGACAGAGCTCTATGATACTAATGGCGCAGAAGCTTTTGATAATTTCAAAGGTCGTGTAATGGGCTTCTTGGAAGGTTTCTACAAGAACTATGACCCAGCGATAGATCAAGAAGTATTTGCGGCCCTGAGTGAGATGTATGCACGCAATGTAGAAGCGCAATATACACCTGAGATGATACAAGATCTCAGCCCAGCTGTAGAAAAGAATTACGGCATTATTGCCATGAAGCTCTACTCTGAGACTGCCTTTGTGGATAAGGATAAAGTGTTTGAAATGTTAGATGGAGATGCAGAAGAGGTCGTAGCACGTCTCAAAGCCGACCCAGCTTACGCCTTCGGTGCAGAGTGGAAAAACACCTATGATGAGAAGGTGCTAGAGCCTTACAACAATTACAACTTTAAGATAGATTCCTTACAGAGAATCTATATGGATGCACTGATGACGACCTTCCCAGAAAAGCGCTTCTACCCAGATGCCAACAGTACTATGAGGGTTACCTATGGACAGGTCAAAAGTTATAATCCATCGGATGCAGTGACGTATAGCCCTGTAACTTATCTCGATGGTGTGATGGAAAAATACAAGCCGGGAGATTATGAGTTTGATGTGGATGAGAAACTCTTAGAACTTTATGACAATAAAGATTATGGCAATTACGCAGATAGAGAAAATGGAAAGATGCCTGTCTGTTTTATCGGCACCAACCATACCACAGGAGGTAACTCTGGAAGTCCTGCAATAGATGCCCACGGTAATCTTATAGGGCTCAACTTTGATAGAGCTTGGGAAGGGACGATGAGCGATCTCAATTATGATGCGTCTATCTGTAGAAATATAATGGTAGATGCGCGATACATTCTTTTTGTCATAGATAAGTATGCAGGCGCTGATCACCTGATCGAAGAAATGAAACTTGTCCGACCTAAGTTAGAATACACAAGAAATCCCAAGGAAGAGGTCAAAATACAACGACGTAAGCGCAAAGCAAATAGATAAAAACTATCGTTACTAAAAATATCAGCCCGACATTCTTAACTCATTAAGATGTCGGGTTTTTTTATTGGATTAATGTTTGGCTTCCTGTAGTTTGTCGTTGTCGTCGGTGACTACAAATCTATCTATGAGCAAAGACATCAAGACCACTGCCTGGATGTATCTGTCAAAGTCGTTTAGTGCAAAGAAAAAATATTTGATCAAGCTATATATAGCGCCAACTGCAAGAGCAATGGCCCAAACTTTATACCACAGAGGTTTGTTTTTCATCTTGTGTAGCATAGACTAGTTTATAGCGATTAAGATCTATTATCTCTCGTAGTTTATTTTAAAGAACTCTCGGTAGGCCGATACTGTTCTTTGCTTGACCAGTTCTCTATAGTTTTTTTGCGTAGCCGCAAACAGGTCATAGCCTATTGGGTCCTTACCTGGCTTATTGATAAACTTTTCTTCGTTCTTCTTGATACCGTTGAGGTATTCCATAGCCTTTACCTTGTCATCAAACGATCTTACTAGGATGATTTGTGAGTCATCACTAGGATTGAGCGCAAGGTTGGTGATTTTCAGCTTTTCAGTTCTATGATATTTCTTGTTGTAGTCTGAGACGGCAATCTTTAATGTTTCTAGATTCTTAATTTGATCATAGACGACAACAAATACATAGTGTAGCTTATCGTCATCTCTGGAAAATTTATCTACGCCTTCTTCATAGAGTATTTCATTGAAAGCAGTCGAGTCTCCATTGAGGAATCTTAAAATTTCTTTCGCTCTGACTTCTTCTGCCGTGCCTTTGTGCCTCTTGATAAGTCCTTGTAGTTCCTTAATGTAACGCTGCTTGCCTTCGATACTGCCGTGGCTCATAGCTTGTAGCAAATCAAACTTTGCATCGTACTCATCTTCTTTCTGATCGAAGAGCTTGGCCTTTTGCTTGACTCTTTCTAGGACACCTGCGTGGTCTCCATTTTCAAACATAGTATAGGTTGTCTCATAGTATTGTTCTATGCTGTCTTCTCCACTACGCAGTGTGTTTGCATATGAAGGATCTGTCGCCAACTTGGTAAAGTCGGAGTTTGGATATTCTGACTTTAGTTTGTTCAGCGCTAGCTGCGAGGCGGTACTATTGCCTAGTTCATCATGAGACAAGTAGAGGTAGAATAGTGCCTCATCTCTTTTTTCAAATTGAGGATAATCATCAACCAATCTTTCTAGAACTTCTACTGCTTTTTCGTGATTCCTTAGTCTTTCCCTGAATTGTATACCTAAGTTAAATAAAGCGTTCTGAATCTTGACGTTTGCTGATTTTTTCTGTGTTTCTGACCTAGGCACTTCTCTTAGAAAGGCATCTATTTCGTCTTGTGAGATGGCGATTTCTTCTTCATTTTCTGCCTCTGCGTTCTGGCCTGAATCTGTATTTGCATCCGTCCTTAGTGATCTTCTCCAGTTATCTTCTAGGACACGATCTTTCCATAGTCTCTTGAATTCCAGTTTGCCTTGATTTTGAGCAATAGGGTTGTAGGCAAAGAAATTACTTCTGCCTACACTCGCAAAGTTATTACCCGGCCTAAGCACATTGCGCTTTGCAGCCTTGGGATTATTTTTGTTTTCTTCGGCTCTCTTGGTCAGTTCCTCTTCTGCAAATTTATTGAGCTCATCTTCTGACTTGAGACTAAGACCGATGAGACTATCTTGCAACTCTATAATGTCTATGTTGTTAGCGATATCTTTGAGATTGTCAGCTAATCGCTGGACTTTTTTGTAGCGCTCGTCACCTACAGACATACTTTTAAGAGTACTGTCGTAATTCTTTTTAGCATCGCTGTAGTAGCCCTCTTGAAATAGTAATTCTGCGAGCTTGTAATAGGCTTCCTGTTTGACATTTTTGTTGCCACCTGTGGCTTGTATAGCACTTTCAAAATCTGCTATGGCGCCATCTACTTCTTCAGCATCGAGTTTTACTTGTGCCATCGTGAAGAATATCTGATCAGCAAAGGGTTCATTCTTTTCCTCCTTTAGCATCTTGTTAAGCCTAGAGTCTACTTTGTCTCTTCCGATGTTACCTGTACGGTAGGAGAGCTTTAGTTCATTGAGCTCAGCATTGAATTTCATTTCATAGTCTGGGCTGTATTTCTTGGCTACTTTGTATTCGTCATAGGCGAGGGCTGTATTGTTTTTGGCTTCATAGAGTTGCGCTCTGATAAATGCGTAGCGGGCTTTGAGTTGCTTGTCGTCTTCTTTTTCAAAAGCAGATTGCAGGGCAACGAGTGCGGCATCTTCTTCTCCCGAGCGTAGATAGAGGTGTGCTCTTGCTGCGGGTATCTTTTTTGCTACCTCTTCTTCTAGAGGGCTTGTGCCTTCTAGTCTATCTAGTAGGTAGTTGGCGGCCGTAAATCTATTTCTCTCGATGTAAGTTCTAGCTAGCCAATATAAACCTTGATAGTATGCAGTTCTGTTTTCAAATATACCGCCTTCTCCTTGTGGTCTATTGGACTTTCTCTTAAGCTCTTCTTCCGCTTCTCGTAGTTTCGCTTTTTCTTTTTCGAAGTCTTCCTTTTCTTTTTGAGCTGCCTCTGCAGCTTCTGCAGCTTCTTTTTCTTCTTTCGTTAGTTTTTTAGGCTTAGCTTTTTCTGCAGCTGCTTTTGCAGCATCTCTTGCTGCTCTGTCCGAGCTGGTTTTCTTTCCTTTCTTTTTTTTCTTGCTATTGCTCTTTCTTCTCTTAGATTCTTCTTCTCTAGCTTTTTTCTGCTTCTCTCTTTCTTCGTCCCGTATTTTTTGCTCTTCTTCTCTTTCTTTTTTTTCCTCCTTTTTCTTGGCTTCTAGTTCTTTCTTTTTTTCTTTAGTTGTCTTTTTCTTGGCCTTGGTATACTCTCTACCGTAAGGGTTTTTTGGATCAAACTGTTCTTCGAAGTATTGGAAGGTTTCTTCTGCTGAGGCATAGTCTTGCTTGAGATATTGAGCCTGGCCCATCAGTACATAACAATCATCGACATAGTTGCTAAGATCGTGTATGGTAGCCACAGTAATCACCTTCTCTATGGCCTTATCGAGTTCTGGAGTAATCGACTTAGGATTTTCTAACTCTGTATAGTTGTATACAGGCAGGATCTTATTGTAATTGTCTTGATGGAGGTCATCCATCTCTGTCATAGTGGAGGCCATAATCTCCTTGGCATTAAAGAAGCCATTGTACTTAGACGTTGTATTGTGGTAGAACTTTTTGAACTTACCCTGTTCGTCCTTGGATTTTGTCGTAGAACAGCCCACTATTAGCATAATTGCTGGAATAAGGGCTAGTATAAAGTGCTTGCTCGATTTCAATTTTCCTATTTCTGCGGGTTTATAGTCCCTTATCTCTTTAATTCAGGTCTTTCGACACCGATGAATGTATCGTAGTCAAACGTTTCTAAAGGCCCTGTTAGTATCTCAATGTATACAATCACAATGGCTAATTAGAGCCCCTTTTGACGCTTTTACCTGCTTCAACAGTGCAAATAAATGGCAAATATGCTATCTACGTATAATAAATATCTAGTTAACCGAACTATATTCAAGATAAAACACTGTAAATCAGTTTATTATAAATTATATGAATATTTAATATAATTATATTTCTTCTTTAATTCTCGCCCTAAACTCAGGAATAGCATAAAAAGGGGGGTTCTCTATATCTTGATTGGGTCATTAGACTTAGTTTTATGCCTTCATTTTCAACAAAATAATAGACTCCAGCTACCTTAATAATGGCGCAAGCAATAGAGAAAAAGCCGACTTGGGAGAAGTTAAGAGACAAGTATCGTGTGGTTGTCTATGATGATGACACTCTAGGTGAAGTCAAAAGCACACGGATCTCAGGTCTCTCTGTGCTCATCGGGCTGTTATTGACCTTTCTCGTGATGAGTCTGATTACGGCAGCTCTGATTTCATTTACACCACTCAAGTATCTTGTTCCGGGCTACGCAGATATCAATAACAATATGGCGTATATGGAACTGACCACTAAGTTAGAGGAGATAGAGAATGAGATGGAAGCGCAAAGAGTCTATACGGAAGGAATGAAAAACTTCCTGAACCCCACTGGAATCACTATCGATCAGAGCACAGGTGTAGAGTCAGGCCAGATCGCAGCTCCGAGCAGTACCTTGACACCACTAGAGCATTATTATTTTCACAGCCCGCTCAAAGGTGAGATCAGTGCACAGTTTGACTTATCTAAAAAGCACTTTGGAATAGATATCGTCGCTGAAGAAAATACCCCAGTCAAGAACATCCTCAATGGCGTGGTCATTTCGGTAGATTGGTCTGAGCAAAACGGAAATACCATCAGTATTCAGCACAATAATGATCTCATTTCAATATTTAAACACAACTCTTCTGTACTGAAAAAAGTGGGTGAAAAAGTGCAGGCAGGAGAAGCACTAGCCATCATTGGCAACACTGGAAAACACAGTAGTGGACCGCACGTACATTTCGAATTGTGGCACCAAGGAAACGCTATTGATCCTTTAGATTATATGACTTTCTAAGATATAAATTTGAATTAGCACTTGTTATGAGTAATGAACTGAATACACTAAAAGACAAAGACGGAAATCTTCTTAGCCCTGTACTACCAGAGGATGTCAAGAACTTTCTGATTGATATAGATGGAACCATCTGTGATGATATTCCTAATGAAGAGCCAGAAAGAATGGCTACAGCCCAGCTCTATCCAGATGCACTGGAGACACTCAACAAGTGGTACGACCAAGGCCATATCATTACTTTTTTCACCTCTCGTACTGAAGACCACAGAGTAGTCACAGAGAAGTGGTTAGCAGAGCACGGCTTCAAATATCACGGAATGCTTATGGGCAAGCCGCGTGGAGGTAACTATCATTGGATAGATAACCACTTGGTCAAGGCTACCCGCTTCAAAGGCAAGTTCACCGACTTGATTATGGCCAATAAGAATATTGAGGTCTTCGAGGAGTAGATTTAGGTTACACTCCCTCTTCCAATATATGCTTGAGCGCCGCTACAGGTTCAGGATACTTAAACTGAAATCCCTCAGAAGCTAGTCTCTCAGGAACCGCCCGCATACTATCCGTCAGCATCTGCGTCATCTCTCCGAGCGCAACTTTCAGAGCAAAGACAGGGACAGGCATCACCAGTCCAAGGCCACCCTTGGCTTTCTTGACAGCCGTAACCAGTTCTTTTATCGTCAGGGGTACAGGAGCGCTGGCATTATAGATGCCAGAGTAATGCTCATCCTCCAGATGTGTCTGGATGATGTTGCAGATGTCATCGATATGTATCCAAGCATAATAGGAAGACCCATCTCCGAAATAACCATAAGACCCTAGGGCGGCAGGCTTCAAAATCTCTTTTAGCGCCCCTCCATTTTTGGAAAGGACGATGCCGATTCTCAGTAGGGTATGTCTAGAAAATTTTTCGGCCAGTTGTAAGCTTGCCGCTTCCCATTGCGTGGTGATGTCGGCGAGAAACCCTGAGCCAGAAGGATCTGATTCGATAAGCTTTTTATCACCTTGATTGCCATAGTAACCTACGGCAGAGGCACCAATTAGAAGAGGTGGCTTCTTGTCGAGTTGGTCGATGGCTTTACTGAGGGTAGCGATACTTTCCGTTCTGCTTTCCAGTAGTATCTTCTTGCGGGCTGGCGTCCAACGCTTATCTGCGATCCCTGCACCGGCAAGATTGATAACAGCATCTACACCTTTAAATGCGGCTAGATCTATTTCTTTCTTATCCGTATCCCAGACAAAGTATTTGATATTGGCCTTGTCAGATTTGACAGACCTAGAGAG
>CALBWK010000016.1 GCA_937969415.1 uncultured Saprospiraceae bacterium
CATTATCAGAGACCTAGGGTCTTCTGCCAACTGACCAAAGGCCGTCATCTCATATATCTTATTCAGTACTTCCACTTAGATGCTTGACTATACAATCCTGATGATAGGGTGATCTTCTTCTATATCGTCACCGTGGTTGACAGTGATCTCAGCTACTGTACCCGCGAATGAACTGGTAATCGCATTGATTACCTTCATAGATTCTACATAAGCAACGGTGTCTCCTTTTTCGACCTTATCACCTACTTTGATGCCCACTTCCCCTGACCCTTTGGTCAAGAAAAATTTACCCTCAAGAGGAGAGGTCACATAGTTGCCTTCAGTGCTGGCTGCAGGAGTTGCTACAGCTGCTACAGGTGCAGCAGCATTGCTATTCGCAGCTTGGTCTGGGTAGTCGATGTTTACTTGGAATTTCTCTCCATTGACATCGACAACAAGAGACTTTGGTCTTGGCGCAGCTTCTCCGCCTCCGCCCATTGGAACGGGTACGACTGCTCCGGCTTTGTTAGCTGAGCCTCCGCTTCCTGCTTCGGCTTTACGCTTGGCGAGATCGGCTTCAAATTTCTTCTTGGCAGCACCGGACTTATAGTCTTCATACTGTGCAGGGTGCATCGCATATTCAAAGAGTTCCTCGTCATCTTGACCAGTCTCCCAGCCTTTCTCTTTCATCTTTGCTCTGAATTCATCCAGGACATCAGGGTAGAGATCTTGCGGATTATCTGTGAAAAATTCTCTGCCTTGTTGCTCAGCCATCTTGACGAGTTCAGGAGCCAGCTCACCTGGTAGTTGACCAGATTTTCCAAGCATCATACCCCACGTATTTTCATCTATCATCGAGAATCTTTCTTTACCCTTGATGACTTGTATCACATTCATCAGAGAGAGATTCTTGACATACTGACTAAATGGTGTCACGAGTGGTGGGTAGCCCAACTTAGGCCACGTATGACCGACTTCATCAAATAGCTTGATGAGGAGTTGGTCTTGTGTTAGAGTATCCTTATTGTTCTTAGTCAACCACTTGTTGACAGAAGCCAAGTTCTTTTCGAGGTCGGCCATCAGTGATCCCATCATCCCGCCAGGTAGTCCTGGCTTGATAAGAAGGGAATTCATAAATCTGTTCTTTTTATTGATATAGTAGCCTAGCGTCTCATCGACAAACTTCTGTGTCATCGCTCTGACAGACATATAGGCATCCATATTAATCGGCTTGAGCTTGAAGCCTGCATCTCTGAGCATCTCGTGCACAGTCAATAAATCTGCGTGGCCTGTACCCCAAGAGAGTGGTTCCATACCGCAATCAATGACATCTACACCAGCTCTAGCAGCCTCTAGCGCAGAGACAATAGAGAACCCTGTAGTAGAGTGCCCGTGATAAGAGACGATAACGTTAGGATGTCTTTCCTTGATGCCCTTGATCATCTTACCTATAGAAACAGGACGACCGATACCGGCCATATCCTTGACACAGATTTCTTCTGCACCTTTTTCTATGTACTGATCTGCAAGCTTGATATAGTAATCTACTGTATGTACTGGCGAGAAGGTAATACTCATAGCACCTTGGGCGATCATCCCACCTTCCTTGGCATACTGAAAAGATAATTCTAGATTCTGAGGATTATTTAGCCCATCAAATGACCTGGAGATATCTGTCCCTTGTATCTTTTTGAGCTTAAACATGAGCTTTCGTACATCACGCGATACAGGACTCATACGGATACCATTGAGGCCTCTTTCGAGCATATGGGTTTTGATACCTGCTTTGTTGAATGGTTCTGTCCATTTTCTTACACTGATATTGGGATTTTCTCCTCTCAGTAGGTTGATTTGTTCAAAGCCTCCTCCGTTGGTCTCGACTCTATCAAAGCAACCCATCGCTACTATAGGATCTGCTACCTGACACAGCTCATCTACGGTAGGCATATACTTACCCGAAGACTGCCACATATCCCTGTATACCAGGCCTAACTGAATTTCTTTACTCATAGTTAAGAATTTGTGATTCTTACAATTTTTTTACGGACTTAATCACACCCTGTTGCAGTATGATGTGGTCTACAACAGCCGTTATAGCGGCTAGTTTCTTTGGACTGAAAACGTTCCTTTGTCTCTTGACCTTCTTGGTTTCTACGACCTCAGGACTATACTTGTTGACTACACCTATTAGTAGCTTACCTAGGCCCACCACTATACCTAATATAGTGAAGACAGACACCATACCTACGATGAGGAGTTGGAGTGCTAGATTTAGTTCTTCAGTCATTTAAATGGTCTACATTTTCAAGGTCGACAAAAGTAAAGTAATTAATTGTCATCGACTGATTTACACAACTAATTTGTCGTTTTGTCTAATTGTTCAAAATATATGTTTTTCTAAGGGTAGAAATATGAATTAATATTTTGCTATCGCAACGTAGCTGACCTCACAATTTCTAAAAATCCCTCATCTTTGGTGGATGAAGTGTACTGTTTTTAAGTTTGGAGGTGCTTCGGTACAAGACCCCAAAAGGATCAAAAATGTGGCTGATATTATTCAGCGACACGAGCGAAAAAAACTGGTGGTCGTCTTATCGGCAATGGGTAAGAATACGAATCTATTAGAAGGGTACGTTGCTGATTATCTCAAGTCTAAGAAATCCTTGGAGAGCAATCTAGAAGCGTTTGCAACTGAACATTATGCTGTTGGAAAGACGCTGGGCCTTAGAACGAAAGACCTTAAAAAGAAATACACAAGACTGGCTGCGGCTTGTCAGTCATTATTGATGTCAGAAAAGAAGCTTGATGAAGGCTTTGTCTACGACCAGATTGTCTCACTTGGAGAATTGTATTCAACAGTGCTGGTCCAGAATTACTTAGCGTCGAGAGGATTGTCTGTGGCGTGGATGGATGTGCGGAAAGTATTGAAAACAGATACGACCTACAGAGAAGGAAAGGTAGACTTCAAGAAAACTGTGAAGTTGGTCACCAAGAGTATAAAAGCTTTGACCAAGGAAGCTGACGTTATCATTACGCAAGGCTTTTTGGGTGGCACTGCAGATGGTGCTACGACTACTTTGGGTAGGGAAGGGTCAGATTATACAGCGGCTATACTCGCTTATGCCTTAGGCGTAGAAGAGTTGACTGTCTGGAAGGATGTACCCGGAATATTGACAGCTGACCCTCGACGTTTTGATAATGTCGAGTTGTTAGAAAGACTGACATATCGTGAAGCGATCGAGATGACGTATTATGGTGCAAAAGTCATACACCCTAAAACGATACAGCCCATTCAGAATAAAGGGATAAGACTTAAGGTCAAATCATTTATCCATCCAGAAAATCAAGGCACAGTTATTTCGACTCAGGGGCAATTAAAATATCCGCCTATAGTCGTCATCCAAGACGACGTCATCCTCTTGCAGATTTCCAGCAAAGATTTTTCATTTATCTCAGAAGACCACTTGAGTTTTATTTTTGAAAAAATGCGTAAGCATAAAATCAAACTCGGTGTGATGCGTAATTCTGCTATTAGTTTTACGTTAGTGATACTTCCTGTCAAAGAAAGTTTGCTCAAGAATTTTATTAAAGACATAAGTGTCTTACTAACTATAGATATTACCCGCGGCCTACAGATGATGACTATTCGACACTTTCAAGAAAGTCTATTGCACAAGTTAATACAGGACAAGGTGATCTTATTTGAGGAGACTCTAGATGATACTGTGACGATGGTGCTGAAAGCGTCGCTGGAGTTTAAGGAGGACTGATAGAAAATATGTGGTTAATAGAGTGAGTAGCATCGAGGGTAGAAACCTTGAAGAAAGAAAAATTGAAACAGATTTTTAAGAAAATTATAGTCCACTATTATTTTTACCTACCGCTTCAATTCTAAAAAGTATAGCTCAGTGTCCCTCTTGTATAAAATGGTACTCCCGGTGTAAAATGTATTTCTGTAATACTCGTCGGCTCGTCTATTAATCTAGACTCTGTGGCAAACTGCGTCTCATTCCATTCCGTATTAAATAGGTTTTGTATTTGAATACCAAAGGTTAAATTAGAGAAGCTATAAGAGATATTCATATCCACTACAGTATAGCCTGGCGCGACAATAGAATTGTCTTCAGTTGCGGGTCTATCGGCTAGGTGTCTGAGATCAATGCTGCCTCTTATGCCTATAGGTGTCTTAGCAGAAATACCAGACTTCAATGTGAAGTCGGGCGCCAATGGAATAAAATCCTCTGAGCTTGGTGTATTGAGTGATCTGGCGATCGTATAGTTGAGATCTGTATTGAAATTCAACCACACTAGCGGTTGATAGCGTAGAGAAAAGTCATAACCACGTCTCAAGCTCTTCCCGCTGGGTTCCACGATGCCAGCATCTCCTACGTATACAAATTCTTGCTCTAAAAATAAATACCAGTATGCTGCGGTCAGAAAAAGATTGGTATGTGGTTTCCAGACTGCGCCTACATCTGCACCATAAGCCGCAGGTATGGTTTCGAGACTGGGGTCATTGAGAAGCGCTCTCGTGTCATTGGTATGGAATCCCTTGCCTGCTTTGGCATATATCTGCAGATTGGGTAGCGCCTCGTAGCTCAATCTCAATTTAGGACTAAAGATACTCTTAGAGGTTTGTGTCTCTTGTCCTAAGCCATTTAACTTGTTGAGATAAGCGTAGTTGAAAAAATCAAATCTCAATGCTGAGCTCAAAGTAAATTTATTGAACTCTAATTCTGATTCTATAAAGCCTCCAAGGTTTTGTTCTGTGACAGCTCCATTTTGGATATCTTGTAGTATTTCAGTCCTGTTGACAGTACGAGCTAGTTGATTATCGTTACTGAAATCGATTCTGAGATTGACACCTGCATTTGTGTTAATGGTGATGTTTTTAAAGTTATCAGATCTTGTATAATTACTTGTGAAACCAAATAAATTTCTGTTCTCTCTCTGTCGGATTTGATCTCCATTATCAAGGTCTTCTAGGAAAAAAGTAAAATTTGAAAATAGATCAAAGTTATAATTGGAGTAGAAGATTTTATTTTTTACAAACGAATTATTGTTTATAGGTTTTGAAATTATAAGATTAGCGTTTGTTCTTGAAGTAAATCCACCTTCTGTGTCATCTATTGCTCCAAATCTTGTAATCTGACCACTATCAACGGCCCGTTGAGGAATTTGGCCTGAAGCGTCCCAATTGCTATCAAAATGTGATAGTGATAATTCTACACTACACCTGTTGCTGAAGTCCTTGTTGTATTTGCCAAATAAATTATACCGTCTAAAATTTTGGGGACTTTCAAAAGGACCATCACTAGCCAAGTATTCTGCTGCTATATAAGCATTACTACTTTTGTTATCTAGTAAGTTTAGAATGGACAACAATCTTTGCGAATTAAATTGACCTGCTTCAACTTTTAGGAGGTGTTCATTAACTTTTTTCTTGGTTGTAAAATCAACATAACCTGCTGTATTGAAATTACCTTTGTTTCCATAATATGTGCCTAATCCAAAATCAATATCTTCTATGGTTTCTGGTATCAAGAAATGAAGGTCTGCATACCCTTGGCCGTGTGCATGAGAAACCATATTAACTGGGATGCCATCTACAGCTATGGCGATATCTGTTCCATGATCTATATCGAAGCCTCTCAAGAAAATTTGTTCTGCCTTACCACCACCTGCATGCTGTCCTATGATTAATCCAGGCACCTGTGTTAGCAATTCTTGTGATGAATCGACAGGCCTCACTTGAATATCTAATTCTGATAAGATATCCGTAGCAGATCGGGTATTGGAAATAACGATGGCTCCAATTGATATATCTGAAGCTTGCAGCTCTATTTTTTCAGTTATGCTAAAGTCTGTAATTATATGAGCTTTTGAAGCGTAGGATAGATGCGAGATAAATAGGGTATCGCCAATTTGTACATCATTAATTGTGAAGTTTCCTATTTCGTTACTATGCGTGTGCTTGTCAGAACTAGTGTAAATTAAGGCATATGCAATCGGATAATCTTCAGTATCTACAAGCTGTGCTGTATAAGCTTGGCCAACTACTTGACTACTAACTAAAAGCGATAACATTATCAATAACTGCGAAATTCTAAACTCCATACACTTGTAATCTAATAATAGGTCTTTCCGACCTTCAATAAATAGCCTGCAAAATACAATTCTTATTAGAAGACTAAATCTCTGTATTTAGCATATTGTCACCTATACAACTATTCATGGGTAAGGTATGGTGTATAGAGTTGATTTAGGAACCCCAAATCCAATTTAATGGCTCATTAGAATTGATAAAATGGCCGTAGTAGATGCTTGCCGAATTGTACAATTGGTTTTACTAGCCAAAAGATCCTTTTACCAACCCACCGTCCACAGAAATAGTCTGTCCTGTTATGTACCCTGATTTGGGGGAAAGTAACCAAACAGCCAGCGATGCTAGCTCTTTTGCCTCACCCATCCTTTGTACTGGAGGTTCTTTATCAAACTTTGCCTTAGCTTTTTCTTTACTAATACCTTGGGTTTGACTATGCTTAGCAAAGAGTCTTTCCATAGCAGGTGTTGTATGGTATCCTGGAGCCAAGATGTTCATAGTGACGCCATTGCTCGCAATTTCTGCAGATAGCGTTTTTACAAATCCAACGACGGCTAGTCTCAAGGAGTTGGATAAGACAAGATTGGTGATGGGTTGCTTGACTGAGACACTTTCTATGTACACAATGCGTCCGTAGTTTTCTCTTTTGAGTAAAGGCAGTAGTTCTTGTGTTAGTTTGACTTTCCATCGGAGTACGGAGGCGTAGGCTTTATCCCAATCTTTGAGATCAGATTCTTCAAAGGACATAGCAGGTGGGCCACCAGCATTAATAACCAATCCAGACAGAGCTCTTTCACCTATACATCTTGTGACACGACTTATAGTTTCGTCAGTAGTTATATCGCCTGCAACTGTTTCTATTTGATTTGGATGCTTCTTAGCAAGTGCTATGAGTTTTTCTTCTCCGCGTGCATTGATAATGATATGTGCGCCTTCTTCTAGTAGAGCTTCTGTTATAGCCTTCCCAAATCCACTAGTAGCTCCCGTAACGAGAAAGAGTTTTTTTGTGATATCTAAATCCATATCAGGCAGTTAGCATAAGTTTATCCAGAAAATCTAAAAATACCTTCTCTGGCCTAGAGTACTCCCCATCAATTTTAAACAAGTCGATGACTTCTTTGTACAGGCATTCTTTTTCTTGATTGTTTTCTAGATAGTGACACTTGTTATCCAATATTATTTTGAGGCTACTGTATTCAGAGTGATTGTTCAGCAGGCTATACATAGAATTGTAATCTTCTAGGCTTGATCTTTCTCTGATAAACGTTTCTTCAGGAGATGAGTAGTCATAGTCTATATGTGCAGCATAAAGAAGGAAAAAGGTTTTGAATTGTGATTTGGTTAGTTGGGGTAGCTGCATCTTGTCATATTACTTTAAGCTCCTTTCCTACCTTAGTAAAAGCTGCTATTGCTTTCTCAATATGATGCGGTTCGTGGCCTGCGGAAATCTGTACACGTATTCTTGCTTTTTCTTTAGGTACTACAGGATAGAAAAATCCTATGACATAGATGCCTTCTGCGAGAAGGGCATCAGCAAAAGTTTGCGAGAGCTTGGCGTCATACAACATCACAGGCACTATAGGATGTTCTCCTGGTACGAGGTCAAATCCTGCTGCAGCCATTCCTGTTCTGAATAGCGTGGTGTTGGCCTCTAGTTTATCTCTCAATGCTGTGCTCGCGTTGAGGACATCCAAGACCTTGAGCGAAGCACCTACAATAGAAGGGGCTAGGGTATTAGAGAAAAGATAAGGCCTAGATCTTTGTCTAAGGATATCAACAACCTCTTTGCTAGCTGCGGTAAATCCTCCTGAGGCACCACCAAGTGCTTTACCAAAGGTACCAGTAATGATATCTACTCTACCATAGGCCCCACAGTGCTCTGCGCTTCCTTTGCCTGTTTTGCCTGTAAAGCCGGTTGCGTGGCAGTCATCAACCATTGTAAGTGCACCATATTGTTCTGCTAGATCACAGATCTTGTCGACTTGTGCGATGATGCCATCCATAGAGAATACCCCGTCTGTGGCGATGAGGATACGACGAGCGCCGGCAGACTTGGCTTCCTTGAGCTTGACTTCTAGATCGGCCATATCATTATTAAGGTATCTGAAGCGCTTTGCTTTGCAGAGCCTGATACCATCTATTATTGAGGCGTGATTGAGTTGGTCAGAGATTATAGCATCTTCTGCAGTAAGTAGGGGCTCAAATAGACCTCCGTTGGCATCAAAGGCTGCTGCATAGAGAATCGCATCCTCAGTACCTACAAAGGCAGCAATCTTGGCTTCTAGCGCTTTGTGTATATCTTGAGTACCACAGATAAATCGTACTGAGGACATACCAAATCCGTGTGTATCTATGGTGTCTTTAGCTGCTTGTATGACATCTGGATGAGAGGAAAGCCCCAGGTAGTTATTGGCGCAGAAATTTAGGACTTCCATACCTTGAGAGGTCTTTATTTCTGCAGATTGTCTAGAGGTAATGATTCTCTCTTTCTTATAGAGTCCTTGGTCCTTTATCGCTTCTATTTCTTGTTGTAAGCTCTCTTTTATCATATATCTGGTTGTCTTGAGGGTAAATATAGCCGTATCTACAGAAATGGCCGTTTATAACAAATTAGAAAAAAATGTAATATGTATTACTATATTCTCTAATTGTTTATATATTTGCATCTGGTGTAATATGTTTTACACCATTGTTTGACCAGAAACCGAATTTACCCACCCACCCCCTAAGCAGTAACTGAACGAGCATGCGCTCGTATCAGAGTCTCGTACTGTTTTGAATTTTACTAACAAAAGGTCAAATGAGAAATTCTTTTAATGCTCGAGTAGGGTTAATATCCTTATTCTTATCATTGTTTCTATTCGTTTCCCCCCAGGAGATGTTAGCGCAATGCCCTTCCACTACGGTATCAGGTACCGTGTTTGTTGATAATGATTTAGATGGTGACAACGATGCTACGGATTATGGCTACGCAAATTTGCAGGTCAGAGTATTCGATGCAGACGGTGTCCAGAGAGGTCAAGCACTAAGTAATAATAGTGGTGCTTACAGCATATCTAATCTAGTAGATGGACAATCCTATAGAGTGGAATTCACTATTTCTGGTGGTGTGCTTGTTTCCAATTTTGGTTCCGACAATGATGGCGATGTGCAGTTTGTAACTGTGCCTCAATGTGATATTGATCTTGGTATTACTGAAGGAAATACAACCTGTAACAATGGCACGGAGATATTCCTGTCTTGTTTTGTTAATGGTCAAGCAGGTGATAACCCTGGCCAAGAAACAATAATAGGTTTGGTTAACTCTTTCAATTCTAGCTCTAGTGTCAGTGTATATGCGACACAAGGAGAGACTGGATCAATATGGGGAATGACTTACCGAGAAGCAACTCAAGAAATTTTCTCATCGGCCTTTGTCAAACAGCATTCAGGACTTGCCTTAGGCGGTCACGATGCTATATATAAGACAGATCTTTCGGGCGCAAATCCGTCGACGACTGTCTTTACTAAGTTGTCAGCACTCGGTCAGAGTGTAGGGACTTTATCAACAAGCAATCATCTTGACTGTGCTTATGGAAATAATGTAGGCAAAGTCGGATTAGGTGGTCTCATTCTTGATGCTGCTGGTGATAACCTATATGTTGTCAATCTCTTCAATAATACTGTTGTAAGAGTTGATGCAACGAATCCGACAACTGCAAGCACTCAAGCTTACGCAGTTCCTAATCCTGGATGTAGCTTTAATGATTTCCTTGTTTTCGGCCTTAAGGAATATAATGGCTCCATCTATGTAGGCGTTACATGTACGGGAGAAACGTCTCAAGATGAAAATGATACGAGTATACACGTATATGAATTGAATCCTAATTCTGGAAATTTCAATCTGGTATTTAGTGATGACTATTCTCAAGGTGTATGGAGTGCAAGTAACCTTGCACAAAAAAGAACTATGCACTGGTTAACTGATATAGAATTTACCAGTAATGGAAATATGATATTGGCTCTTTCCGATAGGATAGGTCATGCATTTTGTGATGACCTCACATCTAGAGTCGATGATCAAAACGGTGATCTTCTCATTGCTTCAAAAACAAATAGTGGTTGGGTGCTCGAGAGTAATGGAGCAATCCCTGGTGCGGTAGGTACTGGTGCTAATAACGGCCAAGGACCAAATGGAGGTGAGTTTTTTGGAGAAGATTATTTCCCTGGAAACCCAAGTGATCACCCAGAAATAACTATTGGATCTGTGTACATATTACCTGGAACTGATGCAGTTGTAGCTACGGTATTTGATCCTGCTATTTCAGCATATTCAGGAGGACTTCATAGATATGATACCAATAATGGAGCTAAAGTCAGTTCTATCGAGCTGTACAACCAGAACATATCAAGCTACTTTGGTAAAGCGACAGGGTTTGGTGATATAACAGCAGGCTGTGGACCATTGTCAGCGCAAATAGGAAACTACGTATGGCATGACAATGATTGCAATGGAATACAAGATGCAGATGAGCCTGGAATGGCCAATGCAGCTCTAACACTATATGATGACAACTGTTCTATTGTAGCATCTACAACGACAGATGACAGAGGGTTTTATTCTTTTACTTCTAGTGATGGAATCGAAGTAGGTTCACAATACTATGTAGTATTAGATGCGCCTAGTTTTGATGTTGCCACAGGGTTATATGATTTTAATGGAAGTTATTTTGTGCCTACGTTGACAGTAGGAAACAGTAATGTTAATTCTAACTTTACGATTGGTGGAGCATGTAATGCCTTAGATAATTTACCTAATGTACCTGTCGTAGCGGGATCTGGAAATGATACTGGTTTTGATCTTGGATTGAAGCCGTCTACTGATTTTGACTTAGCATTAAGTAAAGTATTATTGAGTGATCCAAATCCTAAGTTTGGAGATATTGTAGAGTTTGAAATTACAGTTTTCAATCAAGGGACTGTAGCTGCAAGTAGCTTTACTGTGACAGATTATTTAACTCAAGCATATGAGTTTATACCTTCATCCAATACTGATTGGAGTTATAACGGTACTGTAGCAACACTAGATGTTAATACTCCATTGCAACCTAATAATGTGTACAAGAAATCTATTTTCTTGAGACTTATGGGTTCTAGTAATATCCAAGATTTCGTTAATGTTGCAGAGATAAGTGCTACACTTGATAGTAATGGTCAAGTAAATTCAGATAGTGATTCTACTGCAGATAATGACAGAGATAATGATAATGGTGGTGTTGCTGATTCTAGTACAGATGATTTAGTTTCTGACGATGGAACTATAGACGAAGATGATCACGATTCTGAGGCGGTCAATATATTCGACTTAGCACTTTCAAAAACGAATAGAGATAACCGTGCTTATGATGAGGGAGAAGTTGTCACGTTTGATATAACAGTTTATAATCAAGGAAATGTTGATGCTCAAGAGTTTACAATCACAGACAATTTTCCAGCAGAGCTTATATTCAATAGCGCTGGAAATCAAGGATGGACTGTAGTAGGAAATGGTCTTGTTGAGTACACTCAAAATCAAGTGTTAGCGGCAGGAGAATCTGTAGTTGTATCAGTTTCTTTTATTGTCGGAGATGTGACAGGCGATAGACAACTAATGAACTATGCTGAGATCTCATCTGCAACATCTACGGATAATGTAGTCCGAGAAGATTTTGACTCTGTACCTGATTCAGATATGTTTAATGATACGGGTGGTATACCTAACTCTGCAACAGACGGAGAAATATTTGATAACGGAACAAATGATGAAGACGATCAAGACCCTGCGACAGTATCTGTTCGATTGATTGATCTTGCATTAATCAAAACGACTGAGCAACGTACTTTTAACTTAGGTGATATTGTTGCATTTACAATAGAGATTCATAATCAAGGGACAGCAGCGATAGGAAAGTTATCTATAATTGATTACTTGCCTGAAGATATGCTCTTGGTTGATAACTCGTGGACTTTAGATCCGACTACTAACTCTGCCACAAAGGAAGTAGTATTTTTATCAGGCCTTCAACCTGGACAAGTATATACTGATCAAATTTCTTTAGTTATTAATTCTGCAGGGCGCACTGGTGCTTATGTTAATGTTGCAGAAATTAGTAGAGTATATGATATAAGAAACAATGATATTAGTTCTGCAGATATTGATTCTAATGCAGATGCAATTAACGGAAATGATTCAGGTGGAATGCCAGTAACGGCTATGGATGATTATTTAGAGGGAACGGGCTTAGATGATGAAGACGACTCCGATCCTGCTTTGATTTTTGTGCCTTCGATTGTACTTCAGGAAGAATGTACTTGTCTGAATAATGCTACCAATGGTCAGGATGGACAATTTAGAGATGTAGTTGCGATAACTTCAGTTTCTGGAGAGGATTGGTTTTTAGATTCTGCCTTTGATGTATTTAATATTACATCGCCGCCAGGTGTCACAATACCTTATCCAACAGGACCTAGTGGCGTGCAATTTAATGAAGTATCTAACGGAGATGGTACAAGTAACTATACTTTGAGACTAAAAGTTGTATCTGGCCAACGTTATTCGTTAAGAGCAACCAATGGTCTAGGTGCTTTTCTTCAGATATCTGGTGGAGGCGCTGATTGTACTTACTGCCAGCCTGTAGTAAATAGTGCAGGACTAGGAGCAGTGTGTGCAGGTAGTACTCATACCTATGAAGCTGAAGTTTGGCAGGAAAAATATGAAAATTGCGAAGGCTTTATATGGTTGTTAGAAGGTGACGGAGCATTTGTTGATGTGCCACCAGGCGTTATGATTACTGGCTCTGGAACAGGAATGACAGGGTCAGGTACTGGATTGACTTCGGTTACCATAGAATGGGGTACAGGTTCTGGACCACGGAACTTAACATTTATTCCATCTTGTCCAGATGTCTGCGTTGCGCCAGTTAGCCTATCGATCGAGGTTGGTTCTGGAGAAGGGCTTGCAATGGCTTGTATTAATGAATTAAACATATCTCTAGGAGATGGTTGCCAATCAATTCTAACTGCTGACCAATTGCTTGTTAGTGATCCAGAAGTTAATGTCGTCTATCAATTAATGTTGACTGATGCTAATGGAGAGTTGATAAATAATAATAGAGTTACTGAAGCGCACTTATGGTCGCAGTTGACAGCCAAGGTAATTAATCCTTGTTCAAGAAATTCTTGTTGGGCTACAATCAATGTTGAAGACAAAAGGCCACCTAAGATTCAATGTGATGATATAGAATTGCCTTGCTACTTGGTAAATAGTTATGAGCCTATAGTCTTAGATGCTTGTTCGACTTCTGAGTTTACCCTAGTGCAGGAGACTACGACACCATTGACTTGTGAAGACCCATTCCTTAAAGTTGTGCACCGAACATTTACAGCAGTAGATGGGTTCGGTAATGTTTCTGCACCTTGTACGCAGAATATTAATGTATTGCCTTTAGATTATGAGGCTGTTGTTATTCCTGAAGGCTTCCTTGTTACTGAGGGTACTGCATTGTCTTGTATCGGACTAGAGTTAGATGATAATGGTTTTCCTCATCCTTCTGTAACAGGAATTCCTACAATAAATGGATTTCCTCTATTTCCAATTACAGATTTGTATTGTAATGCGGGTATAGATTATAGAGACATTCTTATTTCAGAATTTGGATGTACTAAAAAGATAATGAGAACATGGACGATCTATGATGGTTGTGGTCAACCATTAAGAAGAACTCAAACTATAGAGATATCTGACTCTAGAGCTCCTTGGGTAGTATGTCCAAGTGATATAACTATCGGTACTGACGGTGGTCCTGGTTGTCAAGCTGACTACACAGTTCCTTTGCCTACAATTTCAGATGATTGTACTGCCGATAACTTTGAAATTGATCTAAAGTATGCAAATGGATTTTTGCAAAACATTAGTTCTGCACAGACTCTGACGTTTGCTGCAACAGATAGTACTGAAGTGACTTACCTCGTATATGATGAGTGTGGTAATTTGGCTTCTTGTTCGTTTGATGTATTCGTTATGGATGACGTGACACCTACAGCAATCTGTGATCAGAACTCTGTGGTATCTTTAAGATTGGATGGAACGGCTAAGGCATTTCCTCAAACTTTTGACGACGGTAGTTTTGATGACTGTGGTTTATTCAATACTTTAATAAGAAGGATGAATAACGATTGCGACTGTAATCGACCACAATTTAAAGATTTACACTATTTGGGTGCTAGAGGTTCTAATCCTGCATCTCAAAGACACTATTATCTATCTAGATTCCAAAGACCTGGATTTATTGCTTCAGGTTTAGCTGCAGCTTACGGAGGTACGCTATTGACACTAGAGTCAGAAGCTGAACATCAGTGGGTTTTTGATCAAGTCAATGATTATGCACCTGGTGCACAATACTTAATTGGGTTACAAGACAAAGCTGAAAATGGAACGTTTATTTGGGAGAATCACACTGCACCTACTTTTGAGGTTTGGGCAGGTGGAAGTCCTAATGCAGACGATGGTGATATTGTTATTGTTGACGTTAATGGAGAGTGGAGAGTAGTAGATAATGAGTCTTATGCTTTTGTACTTGAGGTAAGCAATAATTGTGGCTTTAGCGAGGAGATTCCTTTCTGTTGTGCTGATGCTGGTCAAGAGCAAATGGTTGTGTTAAGAGCCATCGATAACTTTGGAGGATACAATGATTGTGTGGTTTCAGTGGAGGTTCAAGATAAAGTACCACCTCAAATTTTCTGTCCAGATGATCAAGTGCTTTCTTGTAGTGATAAAGTTGATGTAAATAATCTAAGTGCTTTTGGAACTGCTACGGCAACAGATAGTTGTGTAGATGATGATATAGTCATTGTTACAGCAGAGAATAGAACTATATGTGGAGTAGGGACTATAATAAGAACCTTCACTGCCTTAGATGCTAACGGAGCTGCAAGTTGTGATCAGACAATTAGATTTGAAAACAACGAACCTTTTAATTTCTCAAACATCATTTGGCCTCAAGATTTCGATACAGACTTAGGTTGTAATTTTGCTAGCCTTCACCCAGATAACTTAGATTTTGATTTTGCTTATCCGCAATTTCCAGGTACGGACAGATGTGATTTACTAGATGCAGCATTTAGAGATCAGACTTTCTCTTTTGCAGGTCCAGGTTCCAATGATTGCCTTAAAATATTACGTCAATGGACAGTAATTGATTGGTGTCAGTTAGATGCTGATGGTGTGCCGATGACAGCTACTTTTGATCAAACAATTAAGGTAGAAAATACAGATGGTCCTGCTATCGATGACTCTTGTGCAACTCCTTTGGAAGTTGTTACATTAGAATGTCTAGAAGCAGACGTGACCTTCCAAGTTTCTGCTACTGATGATTGTACGGATGCTTCTTCACTAAAGCAATGTGTGAGCATAGACTTAAATAGTGATGGTGCTTTTGAAGTACAAGATAATTGTGAAATAGGCGGAACAGTATTCTTCCAGAATAAGTTATCACTAGGTAATCACGTAGTGTTGATTTCATTTGAAGATCTATGTGGTAATGTTTCTACCTGTGCTAAGCCAATTAGAGTTACTAGTGAGAAAGCACCGACAGCTTATTGTATTGAGAGTCTTTCTGTAGCATTGGAGCCATGGGATACAGATGGTGATGGTGTCGCAGATAATGAATTGGCTTGTATTACGCCGGCTTTATTAGATAATGGTTCTACACATACATGTAATGACTTAATTCGCCAGCAGAATGCACTATTGCCAGCTTCTCAACAACTGGACACAATAGCATATAGTCTCTCATTTTGTGAAAGCTCAGATCCAAATGAAATATGTTTTGATTGTAGAGATCGAGATAGTATAAGGACCGTATCACTTTGCATTATTGATGAATTTGGACAACAGTCAACTTGTAATGTTAGGATAGAGGTTCAGGATAATAACAATATTAATGCTTGTCCTGTATTTGATTTAGCATTAATAAAAGAATTGGCTCCAGGTAGTCCTGCTTGTTTTAATCCTGGTGAAGACGTAACATTTAGGTTGGCTGTACTGAATCAAGGAAGTGTAGATGCTTTCAATGTACAGATTGCTGAATACTTGCCTCAAGGCTTTATTCTGAATGACCCTGATTGGAATTTATTCCCAGGAACAAACACCGCTATTCTTAATACACCAATAGATACTATAAATGCTGGTGTAACTAAGGCTGTAGAAATTACAGTGACCATAGATGCTAATACAATGGTGGAAAGCATTATTAATTTTGCTGAAATTATTGGATCTGACAATCTGATGGACCTTCCAGATGAGGATAGTGTCGCTGATACAAGCCAAACAAATGATAACTTCAGAAATGATTCTGATAATGTGGTGAATGAAGATGGTATGAATGGTGGTGATGAGGATGATCACGATTTTGAAGTCGTGGTTGTTAAGCAAAATTATGATCTTGCTTTGTCTAAGACATTGAGTCCTGGTCAGCCAAGCACATATATGCCTGGAGATGAGGTTTGTTTTGACGTCTCTGTAATTAACCAAGGTACGCTTGACGCTACAAATGTGACGATTGATGACAATATTCCTGCTGGCTTAACTTTTAACTCTGGCAGTCCTTGGACACTAAGTGGTAACTTGGCTCAATCAACTATTCCTTTTGTAGCCGCTAATGGTGGTGTCGTGACTACCCAAATATGCTTCTTAATTCAAGATGGATTTATGGGCCAGTGCCTAATAAATGTTGCAGAGATATCTGGTCAAGGCGAGACTACTGCTGATTCTGATTCTACTCCAGGAAATGATGATGGAGACCAGAGTGAAGATGATGAAGATTCTGCTAAAGTAGCTGTAGGTCAAGTATTTGATTTAGCACTCAGAAAAGTAGTTGCTTCTGGCGCTCCTGCAACTTATAATCCAGGGGATATAGTAACATATAATATTGAAGTATTTAATCAAGGTACATTGGATGCGACAAATGTCATAGTTCAAGATTATGTTCCCGCTGATTTGATTTTTGACGTAGCCAATAACCCAGGATGGAATTCAAATGCAACATTTAATGTTGGATCTGTACCAGCTGGATCAAGTATGCCAATTACTATTTCAGTTAACTTACAGATCAGTCCAACCTTTGTCGGTTCTTCTATATTGAATGATGCCGAGATAATTGCAGCTGATAATACATTAAATCAACCTGATGTCGATAGTACACCGGGTAATGATGAGACACCGGATGATACTACAGCTAATGATGATATTACAGACACAGATGGAGGTGATGATCAAGATCCAGAAGTAATAACTGTTGTATGTAATATAGCTCCAGTCTGTAGTATAGTGCCTCAGATTACAGTTAGTCTTGATACTATGGGAGTTGCTTTTGTCGCTGTAAGCGAATTAGACAATGGTTCATCATCTGTATGTGACAATTTGCCACCTACAATAGAACTAATAACAAATTCTACATTCAGTTGCCAAGATTTATTCTGTGTGACGAATTCTACGCAAGTAGTTTCTATACTAGTTACAGATCAAACTGGTAATACTTCTTCATGTAGTTCTACTGTTACAGTAGAGGATAACATTGCACCATTCTTTGAATGCTCAGATGTTACTGTTGCTCTGAATATGGATGGTACGCCAAACATTGACTTTAATGATGTTGTTAGTAATATTCCTGGATTTAGTTTCCAAGACAATTGTATAGGTGCAACACCGAGCTTTGGAACTGTAGGTTCGTTGCCATGCGTTGCTAATCCAACAACATATACATTAACTGACCAGTGTGGATTATCTACCACTTGTACTTTCAACGTCTTTTTGGAAAATGATCCGCCTGAAGCTATTTGCCAAGACATCACAATTAATGTTGATGCTAATGGTAGCGCCGTCGTAAATGCAGATGCACTCAATAATGGATCTACAGATGATTGTGGTATTGCTACAGTCGAAGCAAATCCTGTGAACTTTGATTGTACACAAGTCGGAGAATCTGGTTTGACAAGTGTTTTGACAATTACTGATATAAGTGGCTCTACTTCAACTGCTGAATGTATGGTTACAGTTAATGATGTGACGCCTCCAGTTGCAATTTGCCAGAATGCTACAGTATGTTTAGATGCTAATGGACAAGCTACCTTAGATCCTTTAGCCATAAATAATAATAGTACTGATAACTGTCCTGCTAACTTACAATTCTCACTTGATCGAACTATGTTCACTTGTGATGATTTAGCAAATTCGCCTGTGTCAGTTGTACTTACAGTTTCTGACGGTGTAAATTCGTCTACAAGCACTTCTTGTTCAGTAACCGTAACAGATAAAGAAGCTCCTGTATTAGTTTGTCAGGATGCAACTATATTCTTAGATCCAGAAACTGTAACACTTGAAGAATCAATGATTCTTGTAAGCGTCAATGATAATTGTGATGTCACAACATCATTTGTAGGAAGAACAACTTTTGATTGCGATGATCTCGATACCTCAGTAACTTCTGAGCCAGGATGTCCAGGGTTATTTGAAGTAACTCTAGTTGCTACAGATGGTTCTGGAAATACTACAGAATGTACGCAAACAGTATCGGTTCAAGATAATACGATAGCTGAATGTACAGGGATAGTAGATGTTGATATTATGTTACTAGGTGCGGGTTCTACTGCAAGTGTTACAGTTGATGCATCAACCTTGTTTACAGTTGTCAATAACTGTAATACGGCTTCAACTTTTGAGCCAGCTACATTTACTTTTGATTGTGATGATATAGGTGAAAATCCTATTACAGTAACAGTTGGTGACGGTTGTGGTCATACAACAGTGTGTAATACAATGATAGAAATACTTGATGGTGCGCCTCAGTGTGAAGCTATATCAGATATTACTTTGAGCTTAGATGCAATGGGTAATAGAGTAGTGGTTTTCAGTGATATTGATGATGGAAGTTCTGCTGGATGTGACGGCAGTATTACCTTTGGCCCTGCTGATTTCGATTGTGATGATGTAGGTACAACGACACCAGTTGTTATAACTATCACGCCATTATCAGGAGTCCAATCTACATGTAGTACTAATGTAACTATTACCGATGAAGTCGACCCTATAGTAACTTGTAGAGATAGACTAATTTCACTAGACAGTGATGGTTTGGCGTCAATAGAAGCTAGTTTCTTGATTAACAATTCTTCTGATAATTGTCCAGGATTAATGCAGGCGATTTCTAGATCAGATTTCAGTTGTTTGGATCTTGGTGATTCTGGTAATGGTTGTGTGAGTGATGATATTGAAGTGGTTGTTACAGTGACAGATGCTCAAGGTAACTCTGCAGCTTGTATTAGTATTGTTAATGTTAGAGATATAGATGCACCTACTTGTCCAGAACCTACCGTTATCCAACAAGTTAATTTGTTAGGAGCTGGAATGACGGCTTTAGGCACAATAGCGGCTAGTGACATATGGTCACCGACTGATAACTGCTCAAATGAATTTACTTTCACGCCAAGTGACTTTGATTTTACTTGTATGGATATCGGAATCAATACAGTAACATCAGTAGTAAGAGATGAGTGTCAACGACCAGCTACATGTACGGCTCAGATTGAGGTTGTTGACAGTGCGCCGCAATGTGCAGCAGTTCCAGATGTTACCTTTAATCTAGATGCTAATGGAAACTTCAATGTCACACTCGCTGATGTTGACGCAGGCAGTTCTGCAGGATGTGATGGTGATATTACGATCAGCCCTACATTTTTTGCCTGTAATAACATAGGACTTGATAATTGTGTCACTATAACTGTAGCACCTCAATCTGGTATGGCTTTGACGTGTAAGTCAAACGTGACTATTGTAGATCAGACAGCACCAGTTCTTACTTGTGATGATCTGACCGTTAACTTAGATGAATCAACTAATGTAGGTGGTAACTTGAGTAATACAGCCCAAACAATCACTGTAGATGATCTAAATCTAACAATATTTGACTGCGATACTTTGTCTATTAATCTAAGTCAATCAGTATTCGATTGTGTTGACTTAATGTCAGGTGTTGCGGGATGCTCAAATGATATAGATGTCAATATTACTGTAACTGATGTAAGTGGTAATTCTAGTATCTGTGTATCCACAGTAACTGTTGTTGATGGTATTGCGCCTGAATGTGAAGCACTGCAAAACGTTATTACTCCGCTTATTATGGCTGGTAATGGAATGTTAAGTGTAACAATAGATCCGTTGACGTTAATTGCCGATTATGATGATAATTGTGATGATGTTAACTTTACCGCGACTGCGATGCCGGCAACTTTTGATTGTTCTAATGTGAACAATACAGAAATCGTTACGATAACAGTAGAGGATCAATGTGGATTAACGAGTACTTGTGAGGGTTCTGTAACTATAGTAGACAACAGTGCTCCTACGTGCCTAGTTCAAGATGTGACTGTTCCGCTAGATGGTTCCTCTCTATGTTTAGATCCTTCTGTTGTGGATGCTGGTTCTAATGCAGGATGTGGTGCTCCGGTGACACTAGATGTATCACCTAATAAATTTGATTGTAGTAATCTTGGTGCTAATGTAGTGACACTTACTGTATCTACAACGCCGCCTGGAACAATCCAAAGTGCAAGTTGTACAGCTACTGTGACTATTATTGATAATGCTCTTCCTACAATTACATGTCCAGCAGATACAAGTGTTGTCTGTAATACGTCATTGTTTAATCCAAATGTATTTGGTACGCCTACAGCAGAGGATGGTTGTAATGCTCAGCTTCCTTCAATTACAACATTAACACCAGTGCTAAATGTCAATGCTTGTAATGTTGGTGTAATGACCAGAACATTTATTGCAAGTGATGTAGATGGAAATCAAGTAAGTTGTACTCAAATAGTAACAATAGATCCTCCAGTAAATCCTTTGACGGCGGCAAATATTACTTTCCCTGATTCCCCTTTTGTTTTGGATAGCTGTATTGTTGATCCTACAAATGTTGATTCAGGAATGCCTATTGTTGATACATCAAATCTCGATTGTACGTTGATTTCTATTTCTTCAGTCACAATAGATCCTACTCCTAATTCTGGAATGACTTGCGTGAATGAACTAGAAAGAACATGGACTGTAATAGATTCGTGTCAATTGAATACAGGTACAGGAGCGGGTATATTTACATTTACTCAGACGATTATATTGAATGATCTACAAGGACCTGACATTACTTGTCCTAATGATACTTTAGTTTTTATTCCAGTCAATGCTACTGCTTGTGAGGTTCTTGTGAATTTACCAGCGACGATATCTGATTGTACAGGAGTCATTGCAGGGAGTAACAACTCACCTTTCGCTAATGACCCCAATTCATCTGATGCTACTGGGCTCTATCCAGCAGGTACAACTAATATTACAGTTACAGGTGAAGATAATTGTGGAAATATAAGTACTTGTGAGTACGAGGTTATGGTTGTTGATACTTCAGCGACTTTTGATTCTTGCAAAAAATTAATTGTCAATCTTGGTACAACAGGAATGGTTACAGTTAATAGTATAGCTGCCTGTCCTGTTTTAACGAGTATTTGTCCTGATACGAGCTTCACTGTTTCTTGGTCAATTGTAGATCCTAATATGATAGATATGGATTTTGATTGTGGAGATCTGACGGTCGGAATCTCATCTATGTACACACTTTATCTTTATTCAGGTAATGAGCTATTAGATTCTTGTTCAAATATTCTACAAGTACTAGATGCATTTAGTGTTTGCCCTGCGCCATTTACCAATGGCACAATAGCAGGTCGTATCCAGACAGAAGATTCTAGATTGGTATCTGCTGTAGAGGTAAAGCTGAACTCAATGGATATAACAGATGAAACTGGTACTGATGGAGCCTATGCCTTTGCGGAGGTGCCATTTGGTAATCCTTATCAAATTGTACCAACCAAGGATATAAATCCTATGAATGGAGTTTCGACGTTAGATTTAGTATTGATACAACGACACATCTTGTCTGTCGAGAAACTAGATTCTCCTTACAAGATAATAGCTGCCGATATCAATAAGTCTAACAATGTAGATGGAATCGACTTAGTAGAGTTGAGGAAACTGATCTTGGGAATTTCCACTGACTTTGCTCAGAATACAAGTTGGAGAATGGTTGACGCTGCATATCAATTTGCTGATGATACTAATCCTTTTGTGGCACATTTCCCTGAGCAGTATGTTATCAGAGATTTGACCAGTGATATGGAAATTGACTTCATTGGTGTGAAGATAGGTGATGTCAATGGAGATGTAGTAGCAAATCTTAATGATGTGGCATTACAAACTCGAAGAGCAGATGCAGTTACTATTAGTACTAGTGACGTGCTATTAAGTGAGAATGCACTTGTCGATGTAGATTTCTCTATGGAAGAAAGCGTTGACGGATTCCAGTTTACTTTGAATTACGATACAGATAAGCTTACGCTTGTTGGGTTGCATTCTAGAGCTGAGGTTTTACTTGATGCTAACTACCATGTAGTGAAGCCAGGTACAATCAATTTCTCTTGGCATTCAATTTCTGGTACTAAGCAAATCGATCTTAGTGAAGTATTCTCAATAAGATTTCTAAGCCATAATACTGGTCGACTAAGTGACTATATTTCTATATCTGCTGATGGGCTTAATCCTGAAGCTTATACTAATGGTGAAATTGCAGAGCTTCGTTTAGACCTTGATTCTGAGCTAAGTCAAGAATTTGAAGTGTACCAGAATACGCCTAACCCTTGGACTACAGCCACCGTTATCTCATTCAACTTACCTGTAGGAGGAGATTACAATCTTGAAGTACTGAATACAGATGGTAAGTTGGTTTATTCAAGAAATGCAATTGGCGTATCAGGTCTGAATACTATAGAATTGACTAAATCTGATCTTCCTTCTGGTGGTGTATACTACTATGTTGTAAGCAACAATAATGTAAGGAAGACACAGAAGATGCTATTTGTAAGATAATTAATTGAGAGGAGTCTATCATAGACTCCTCTCTTATTCAATACCCTATTACTTAACTACTTAATGATTTACATGTTAGAGGTCTCAAACTTTTTGAAAACTCCAAATCCCTATTTTAAATTTTCTCAATACACACTTAGATAGAGGCCATCCCACCAAATACTATTTATCGATTTTAATTTTTTGAGAAAGAATAATTCTTGGAAAAGCCAAAGTGACTATCATTTTGGCTTTTTTTAATTTACATTCCAGATTAAATTTATAGATATGAAGTCTTCATTATCATTTTTGTTAGTTGTATTTGTTTTTTTGTCTTGTAAGTCAACTAAGGATCTGTCTATTGTTGAAGCACCTAAAACTAAGTTTGTTATGCCAGAGTTAAAGTCTACTCTTAATGTCCATTATAAAATAGATAAACAAGCTATTCGAGATACATTCAATACATTAATAGATACCTATTTGGCTAGTGGAATGGAGCTGTCTTTTAAGGGTGTTGATGTAGTTATAGATAAAATAGAAGATGCAACTGTGGAGTTTGCTGGAAGAACAGTTTTAACTACATTACCTCTTGGTATAAGCTTAGCTAAGGAAACTATTTTTAGCAATATAAATGCAAAGGGTTCGCTAGAATTAAATTTTGTTACGGCAATGGATATGACGGCACAATGGACTCTAGTTACCAATACCTTGTTGGAACATTATGAATGGATCGAAGAACCAAAGCTTTCACTTGGTGCCTTTAATATACCTGTTGGAAGTTTGGCCAATTCCATAATTGATAAGAGTAAGAGTGAATTGGAACTTCAAATTGATAAGTCTGTCAATGAGCAATTAACGATTAAGGATAAAGTCCTCGATTTGATGAAATATGTAGAAAAACCAATTGCTGTAGATACTGTTTTAAATTCTTGGGTGCAGGTTGTTCCCGAAAAAATCTATATGTCTGAAATTAGTAATAATGAAAAATGGACTACAGGCAATGTAACTGTGCAGGGTAGGACTAAGGTCACTTCTTCTGAACCTACTGATAAAGTCACCGGATTGAACTTACCTGTATTTTCATGGGAAGAGGACTTAGATGATACCTCTCACATTAATATGGTAATTGATTTTGGATTTGATAGGATGAATGAGTACGTAGAGGCTAACTTCGTCAACAAGACTTTCTCTAACGACGGTAAAGAAATTACAATTAAGGATGTCAAGATCTTTTCCGAGGGTGAGAATATTGTTAGTCTAGTTGATGTGAAAGGATCATTTACAGGAACTCTTCGTCTTACCGGTAAGCCTATTTTCGATAATTCAAAACAAGCCTTTTACGTAGACGACTTGGATATTAAGATTCAGACCAAGAATATTCTTCACAAGGCTGGAGCTTGGCTACTTAAGGGCAAAATAAAAAACCAACTAAAGCAATTGATGTATTTCTCTATTGAGGATAATATGGAGTCAATTCAAGAACAGATTGATGCACAACTCTCTAGATATGCCATTAAGGATAAATTAGATCTTAATGCCGATCTGAAAAGATTAGTTCTAGATAAGTTTGTTATGGACACAGATCGAATCCATGCTTTTACTACAATTAATATTTATCTAGAGACTGTTATATATGATATGTCCCTTTTTAATGCTCCTGCAGTTAATAAGACCCTGCTGAGAAACTAAGATACAGTCGCACTTTAATGTTTTGTTGTCAATCTATTACATATTATATAAATTTATAATATGTTTGTGTTCAATCCCTACTTAAGTTGATTACGCAGCATTGTCTGTGATAAGAAACCCTTGATATTTATTACCAAAAATTGATTTAAATGAAGTTTCCTACTTCTACCTTTAAAGTGCTATGTGGATACCTGATTGGTATTTCTCTTGGTCTGATAAGTCAGAACCTTTCTGCTCAGGCGATAAGCTGTCATTCCACGATAAACATTTCTTTAGATAATAACTGCACTTCCATAGTTTCTCCATCTGATATTCTATCCTTATCTAATGGTGGACAATATACCTTGAAGTTAACAACAGCAAGCGGTGAGATCATAAGTGATAATACACTTCGAGATATTCATCTTTGGACATCTGTAACAGCTGAGGTTAGTCAAAACGATAATAGCTGTTGGGGCATAATAAAGGTGGAAGATAAGTTAGGTCCTGAGATTTCATGCAATAATATTGAGTTGAATTGCTTCGAGTTAGGCAGTTATATGCCTGTAGCTACGGATGTTTGTTCAAGTGAAGCTTCTATAGTTATTACCTCTAATGAATTTGAAAATTTGGATTGTGATGCAGCTCACCATAGAGTTGTGACTAGAGAGTATCAAGCGACTGATGGGTATGGAAATACTTCTACCTGTTCTCAGACAATTTCGTTGATAGGTATTGATATGAGTCAGGTTATCTGGCCTCAAGATTTTATATTAAGTGCTAACACTAATTTAGTCTGTTCACAGTTAGCTACCAGCAATGGGATACCTGATGTAGCATTAACAGGTACGCCATCAATACGTATGTCGAATGGAGAGGTGCAGAGTTTATACCCATTTTCTAGCCAAGATTGTAGTCTATCTGTTGACTATCGAGATATCATAACTGAAAATTTTGGCTGTAAAAAAGTCATAATGAGAACTTGGTTACTCAACGGTTGGAACTGTCCTCAATCCGGATCTGGAAATCCTGTCCAAAAGATAGAGATTGCTGATTCAGAACCGCCAACAATAAATTGTGGATCTCCTTTCGTGGTTATCCCAGTGAGTGCTAATCAAACTTGTACTGGCTCTTTCGATATTAGTCTACCTATAGTTTCTGATGATTGTTCCTCATTTTTCAATAACTCTGATGAGTTAGAGATAGATATCCAATTCCCAGGAGGATTCTCTAACAACACTACATCTGGCTTTACAGTAGAGTTATCTGGAACTTCTGAAATTACCTATGTGGTCTATGATGATTGTGGAAACTCTTCTACGTGTGTACAACAAGTTACTGTCAATGATAACACGCAACCAGTTGCGATCTGTGATCAGAACTCTGTAGTATCGTTAAGAGCTGATGGAACTGCAGTGGCCAGAACACAGACCTTTGATGACGGATCTTTTGATAATTGTGATATGTCTATGACAGTTATCAAGCGAAACAATTCTAACTGTCCTTGTAATCCTGGGAGCTTAGAGGGGTTTGATTACTTGGGGGAGCAGTCAGGAAGATATTACTACTTGTCCAAGTCGGGTTCAAATGTAAATACGGCTACCAATTTTGCTCAATCATTAGAGGGTAATGTTGTTATACTTAATGAGACTGGAACAGTCAGTTTTTTAGAAACAGAATTAGCGGGTTTTGTAGACTCTATTTATATAGGACTTTCTTTATCGGACAATGGAACTTTTGTTTGGTCTGATCATTCACCCTTATTAGGAATGACAAACTGGGCACCAGGACAAGTTGATACAAATGGTACACCAGTAGTATCTGGTAACCAGGTTATACTTAATGAAAATAGAGAATGGGAAATCGTATCTGGTAGCCAGCAGCTTCCATTTATTCTAGAAGTGAATGATCCTTGTGGATTTTCTAGTACTGTCGCTTTTTGCTGTGAAGATGCGGGCTCACTTGATCCACTCACAGTAGAGTTAAGAGTTCTAGATGGTGACGGCAACTTTGGCGCTTGTATAGCTAACGTTGTTGTACAAGATAAAATAGAGCCAGTAGTGACTTGCCCTGTTGATATGACCTTTGATTGTAATGCTAATGTTGATTTTACAGATAAGACTGCATTTGGCGATTGTACTTCTACTGATAATTGTTCTGTTCCGACTGTGTCAGGTCCTATAATCGATGTCAATAATTTCAATGCACAATGTAATACTGGGACAGTAACCAGGACATTTATTATTTCTGATACTGGTACAGAAGTTACTTGCGTACAAACTCTTACGGCATCAAATTCTCAACCGTTTGATGCAGCAAGTATAGTATGGCCTGATGATCTGACTATAACAGGATGTGAAGATGGAGATTATAGCCCTGAGGCAATAGAAGCATTGGGATTATTTAGTAGAGTATCTCCAAGTTTTACAGCATCCAGTTGTAGCAATGTCACGAGCTTACCCACAAAAGATTGGCCGTTGACTTCTCAAGTACAATTGGTTGCTGGCACATGCTCTCAGATAATTAGAACATGGACTATTATAGATTGGTGTGGAGATTTAGTTAATGGACTTCCACCAACTTATGAGTGGCAACAAGTTATCAATATAACAGAAAGTGAAGCGCCGCAGATATTGAACCCAACGTGTCAGATGGAGACCTTTCCGTCTACAAATTGTATAAACGGTACGGGCACTGCTAGCTTTAATTTTGGCATCTTCACTCAGGATAACTGCTCTTCACCGACAGCTTCTGTTACTGAAAGATTATTTCACTTAGGTGCTCCAATATTGGTAGCTTCTAATATTCCTAGCGGAGGCACTTTTTCTAGTCTTACAGCAAGGCCCGATGGCTATCCCGTCGGTGATCATAGATTCATAATTTCTGTGAGAGACGATTGTGGTAATGAAACTACTTGTGAAAAAACTGTCCGTGTAGCAGATGGCGCTCAGCCAGTTGTAACTTGTAATACGCTGTCTATACCAGTACAGATATGGAATAACGTGCCTATGGTTGTATTAAATGCTAATACACTAGCAGAAGTACAATATGGTTGTAGTGTCTATACACCGAGATTTTCGTTCTCTCCTGATGCCTCTGTGATAGAACGAACGTTACTATGTAATGAGTTGGGTACTAACCCAGTACCTGTAACTGTATATGTCGAAGATGATTTTGGATTAAATACAAGTTGTACAGCACAGATTACTGTAACACAGTTGGAATTATGTAATGGATCACAGAGTAATAGCTTAGCTATTTCAGACTGTTCATTCCCAGCTACAGACGTACTTTATTTTGTTTGTGCCGAAGAAAACTTAACAGTTCCGTTTTCAGTCGCGGACGTTTTGGGAGTCTGTAGTCCAAGCGATTTTACTTTACGGGTAGATGCTGACTTTGGTGCAAATGGACAAAATATAGTCACCTACTTTGGTAGTAATACTTTAGATATTGAAGTTTCGGAACAAGGAACGACAAACTTTACGATAACTGCGACTGGTTGTAATGGCTTACAGCAAACTTGTACTCGTCAGATTGAGACAGAATGTGTGGATATGCTATCAAATGTCATAGCAGGTAGTATTATGACCGAATCTGCCCAGCAAGTAGAAGACGTAGAGTTGGTTCTTTCTGGATCCACACTGGCACCAGAGTTTAGTGATACTCAAGGCGCCTATGCCTTTGAAGAAATGCCAGCAGGCGGATCTTATAAGCTCTCAGCAGAAAAAGATATCAATCATCTCAATGGTGTGTCTACCATTGATTTGATCAAGATTCAGCGACATGTACTTGGCGTAGATAGAATTACTTCGCCGTATAAACTTATAGCTGCAGATATAGATAGATCAGGTACTATCAATGGCATCGATTTGATAGAGCTACGTAAGTTGATATTGGGTGTCTACACAGATTTTCCGCAGAATAATTCATGGAGAATTGTTGATGCTACTCAAGACCTGGGTGATAACCCATTTGAAGCGTCGATCAAGGAGGACTACTTGATACCTAGATTAGAATCTGATATGCAGATAGATTTCATAGGTGTAAAAGTTGGTGACGTTGATCAATCCTACACTTACTTTAATGAGACTGAATTAAGCAATAGATCATCGGAGTTGGAGATAGCTATGCCTGATGTGAAGTTAGAAGCTGGAGTAGAACAAACCGTAATTCTGAGTTATAATGATTTCGCAGATTTCAATGGCTTGCAATTTGATCTTGGTGTAGATAGAAATAAAGGCGTGATATTAGAGATGTCTCCTCTTGCTGCTCAGTTAGCACAAGGACAGGTCTATATCACTGATGAAAGAGCCTCTTTTGTTTGGCATAATGTAGATCCAGTCTCTCTTTCAGGTGACTTGATTGAAATTTTGATTTTGCCATACGAAGATGCATATCTGAGTGAATTAATATCTCTGAATCATAATAGGGTCTCGGCAGAAGCCTATCACAATTCAGCTATAAGCAGTTTAGAGCTGTCTATGGATAGACTCTCTGGTGAGGAGAGCAATGAAATGATTTTGTTCAATAATAATCCTAACCCATGGACAGATTTTACTGAAATAACCTATCACTTACCAGAAGAAGGCCCTACTGTGCTGAGTATATTCGATGTCAGTGGAAGATTGGTTTATAAAGAAGAGCGCACAGGACAAAAGGGTATGAACTCCGTCTTATTGTCTAAGGAAAACCTACAGACCAAAGGTGTCTTATATTACGAACTCATAGCAAACAGTGCTCAGCAAACACGAAAAATGATCTTATTGGATTAACATAAATGTTATATCGACAAAAAAGGCAGATTCTACTTAGGGTCTGCCTTTTTCTATATGTGGAATAATCTAGCCCAAACCCCTTTAAAAGTATATAATTGAGGTATTTTTAAGGCTTTGTAAGGGAATTCACTCTGAACATAAACTACTGATAATCAATGTTTAAGTACTTTTTAGGAAACAGTCCCAGTTGGTTTAAATGGACGATGATTGGCTTTTTAGTCTTAAATGTAATCCTCTATTTTGTCATCCCACACGCTGCGTTGGCTTGGTTATTCATATTTGAATTCATATTCACACTTGCGATGGCGCTGAAATGCTACCCACTACAATCAGGTGGATTGCTAGCCATACAGGCCTTGGCACTAGGTCTTACAACACCTAAGCACGCTTATCACGAGATAGAAGCCAATCTGGAGGTCATACTCCTTTTGGTCTTTATGGTTGCAGGTATATACTTCATGAAGCCCTTGCTGATGTATATCTTCAGTAAGGTATTTACCAAGATAAAATCTAAGCTATTCCTTTCTTTACTCTTTGTATTCCTAGGGGCGATTTTGTCAGCCTTCTTGGATGCACTAACAGTGACTGCAGTATTGATATCCGTCTCTGTAGGGTTTTATGGTGTTTATCATAAGATTCATAGTAGTTCTGCGGACTACGATGGGAGTGGTGTACTTGATAGGAAGGAGTTGAGTGGAGAGACCCTGGAGCAATTCCGATCTTTCCTCAGGAGTCTTGTTATGCATGGCGTTGTAGGAACAGCTCTTGGAGGTGTAATGACGCAAGTAGGAGAACCCCAAAACTTGTTGATTGCCGATCGTATGGGTTGGGACTTTATAACCTTTTTTGTTAAAATGGCGCCTATAACGATTCCCGTGTTTTTCTGTGGTCTTATAACTACGGCCATATTAGAATTGACAGGTGTATTTGGCTACGGTGCCAAGTTGCCAGAGGTAGCTAGGGGCATTATCGAAAACTATACTGATGAAGAAGACCGCAATAGAACACAAAAGCAAAAGTATCAACTAGTTGTACAAGCAGTTTGTGGAATTCTTTTGGTCATAGGATTGGCTCTTCACTTGGCCCCTGTTGGATTAATTGGATTAGCGCTTATAATCTTACAAACAGCCTTTATGGGTATTATAGATGAACATTCACTAGGTAAGGCTTTCGAAGAGGCGCTCCCGTTTACTGGATTGCTCGTTGTCTTCTTTGTTATTGTAGCGATGATCCACGATCAGCATCTTTTTACGCCAGTAATAGAGTGGTTGACAGAAAAGCCTATCGGTAGCCAAGCTTCTCTCTTCTATCTTGCCAATGGGTTTTTGTCTATGATTAGTGACAATGTATTTGTTGCAACTGTCTACATCGGCGAAGTTCAAGACTTGTTTAAGAATGGTCTTATAGATAGAGAACACTACGAGAAACTAGCTATAGCCATCAACACAGGAACCAATCTGCCTAGTGTAGCAACTCCTAATGGCCAAGCTGCTTTCTTATTCTTGTTAACCTCAGCGATTGCGCCATTGATTAATCTCTCTTATGGTAAGATGGTCAAGATGGCATTTCCTTATACAATAGTATTAGGTGGCGTAGGACTACTGGGGATAATGTATATGTTGAACTAGATAGATTGAGTTGAATACCAAATCAACCAAACTAGCTAAATAGACCTTAACTTTGCGGTATGGTTAAGATAGGTAATGTAGAGTTAGGGGATTTTCCGTTGATGCTAGCGCCGATGGAGGATGTCAGCGATCCACCCTTTAGAGCACTTTGCAAGAAGCAGGGTTGTGATATGATGTACACTGAGTTTATTAGTGTAGAAGGGCTCATAAGAGATGCGTCTAAGAGTGTACAGAAGCTAGATATCTATCCAGCAGAGCGACCAATAGGTATACAAATATTCGGCGCTGAATTAGATTCTATGTCCAGAGCTGCTGAGATCGTAGAAGAAGCACAACCCGAAGTCCTCGATATAAATTTCGGATGTCCCGTCAAGAAGGTTGTATGTAAAATGGCAGGTGCTGGGATTCTACAAGATATCGATAGGATGGTCAAGCTCACAGATCACATAGTCAAATCGACCAAGCTACCTGTTACAGTCAAGACCAGATTAGGATGGGATGACAATACCATCAAGATTCAGGAAGTTGCTGAGCGCCTACAGGATGTCGGTATACACGCCTTAGCTATACATGGCCGTACACGTAAGCAGATGTATAAAGGGGAGGCAGACTGGACAGAAATCGGTAAGATAAAAGCCAACCCACGTATCCACATACCTATCATCGGTAATGGAGATATAGATTCTCCGCAGAAGGCAGTCGAATACAAAAAACGCTACGGTGTAGATGCCATTATGATCGGTAGAGCTAGTATCGGCTATCCTTGGATATTCAGAGAGATAAAAGCTTATGTCAAAGATGGGACAATATTACCGCCACCCACTATAGCTGAACGCGTAGAGGCGGCAAAAGAACACCTCGAGCGGTCGCTGGAATGGAAAGGTGAGCGCCTAGGAGTAGTAGAGATGCGTAGACATTACACTAATTACTTCAGAGGTCTACGTAATATAAAGCACTATCGTAGTAAGCTGGTTACGGAATACAATCCAGAAGTATTGTACGAAATACTCGATGAGATCCTTGATGTCTACTCTAAGCCCCAACCACAGGAAGTATAAATGGAATTCACTTTTTATGAAGAAGAATTGCCGATAGTCAACACTATCGGTAAGGCAGCTGAGGAGTTGGGTTATCCCGCTTTTGTGGTTGGAGGATTTGTCCGAGATAGATTGATCAATAGGCCAACAAAGGATCTAGATGTTGTCTGTGTGGGCGATGGAATTAAGTTGGCAAAGAAAGTAGGTGAGTTGTTAAAAGCATCTAGGCAAGTTGTTGTCTTTAAGCGTTTTGGAACGGCTATGCTTAAGCTAGATGAGATAGAGCTAGAATTTGTCGGTGCTCGAAAAGAATCTTACTCACGCAATTCTCGTAAGCCAGAAGTAGAGCCAGGTACGATAGTAGACGACCAGAACAGAAGAGACTTTACCATCAATGCGATGGCCATTTCTCTCAATAAGGAAGATTTCGGCACACTCATAGATCCCTTTGATGGGGTAGGCGATATAGAGCGCAGATTGATAAAGACGCCACTTGCCCCAGGTAAAACTTTTTCTGATGACCCATTGAGGATGATGCGGGCGGTGCGCTTTGCGTCACAATTGGATTATGATATCGATGAAGTGACACTCGCAGGCATCAAGGAGAATAGTCATCGCTTAGAGATTATTTCTATGGAGCGGATTATGACTGAGCTTAATAAAATTATCGTTTCTGCTACGCCGGGTAAAGGTATCGACGTCCTTTCAGAGACAGGCTTGCTCCAGCATTTCTTGCCAGAGTTTGAGAATCTACGAGGTGTAGAAATCATCAATAATATCGGCCACAAGGATAATTACTATCACACGCTACAGGTCTTAGATAATTTGGCGATGGAGACGGAGGATTTGTGGTTGCGATGGGCAGCAATACTACATGACATCGCCAAGCCACCTACTAAGCGTTTTGACAAAGAGCGCGGTTGGACTTTTCACGGTCACGAAGTTGTCGGTGCTCGATGGGTGCCTAAGATTTTTAAGCGACTAAAGTTGCCTCTAGATAATAAGATGCGCTATGTGCAGAAGCTGGTCAGGTTGCACTTGAGACCTATCTCTTTGACAAAAGAAGAAATAACAGATTCTGCTATACGCCGATTGCTCTTTGATGCCGGCGATGATATTGATGACTTGATGATGTTGTGCAAGGCGGATATCACCTCAAAAAATGATGCCAAAGTCAAGCGCATAAAAGAGAATTATGAAAAGGTGAAAATCAAACTTCGAGAGGTAGAAGAGAAGGATGAGATACGAAACTGGCAGCCTCCGATTACAGGACAGATTATTATGGACACTTTTCAATTAAGTCCATCACGTGAAGTTGGGATCATTAAAGACAGTATTCGCGAAGCAATTCTCGATGGCGTCATCACCAATGATTATAATGCTGCCTTTGACTTTATGCTTGCTGAAGGCGCTAAGCTAGGCCTCCAGGCTGCAGAGAAATCAGAATAGTAAGTTTTTTAGTTGTTTAAAAAGGTTTTTCACTCATAGGGCAATACACATCACAAGAAAGAATAAAACCAACAAATCCCACCAACCATAACACTATTGCAATGAGAATATATTTAAACACTTTCTTCATTCCTAGTTGTATAGACTTCTAAAGTCCGTTTTAGAATTCTACTTTCAGTTTCACCCTTAATCCAAGACCTTTCACATTAAAGAGATTCTCCACATTTTGATGGTCGAGATAGTTGGCTCTCTTGATGAGATCTAGTCTTATAAACTTAAATATATTATAGAGGCCTATGCCATATTCTACAAAGGGTCTATCGGATTCTAGTGGATAAGTAAATGATTCTCCGTTCTGTGGATTGATATTGAATTGTATCAATTCTGGATTGAGAGCAGGATTGTGTTTGTCACTTAGTGCACCCCAAATTACTTTAGCAGTAAGTACTTCTTTTAAGTTGAGCTTTCTAATAAGTGGAATTCTGTTGAGGATATATCCGTCAAAAAAGTGCTGCCAAGAAAACCGTACATATCTATCAGCAGCAAACTCTAAGAAATTCATAGTATTAAATGAGTTTCTCTGAAAAGAAAAGGCTTGATTGGCTCTAGGAATGTAGAGTAAGATGTAAGGCAAATCATTGGCGATGACACCGCCGACTTCTCCTTCAAAAAGAGATCGACCAACTACAGAAAGAGGCACTCTTTTCTTTGCAATTAAAGCAAGCTTATGATAAGCATACTCTCCACCTGCTATACCTTTAAATGCACCAGTATAACTCAACTGAAATCTCGGAACATTATCAATTACGGGCACTCTATTTTTTCTACCTTGGAGAAAAGAAGCATTGGGTGAATATTCTCCTGCGAAGCTAAACTCAAAAGTATTGACTGTCGGAATATTAACAGTAGATCCATCTCGCTCTGCTAAGAATCGCATCGTACCATAAGGTCTCCTACCCATTCTATCTAGACCTAACTTAAAGAAACCTACATCTCTATCCAGAAAATATTCCAGACTATACTTGTCTAGAAATAACATCTGATTGGCTTCGCCTCTTCTTATAGACGTCAGGAAATTATCAGCCTCTACAAATTCTAATTGTAACCCAGGGAAGATGACATCGTGTGTGTAGGAGGCTCTAAAGAATTTTTTTGGATTTTCTTTCCAGTCATCATTAAGTGTATAGGTAAAGACGCCTTCATACTTCCAAGCTTTATCTCTAATCCCATAAGCGACATATGCTTCCGCTTGCCATTTTTTACTAAGATTATGTGAGGTTTCACCACCAAATCTAGGACGCCATCCTTCCACATCGTTAAATGCTAAGAAGGTGCCTAAGTCACCCACATCCCAGTAATCTCCTTCGATATAACCAGTGGCTATAACCTTGGTCAGAAATACAAGTCGCTTATAGGTAGGTACTGTCACAAGTGTGTCTACCATATTGTATATGCCTTGTTCCTTTTCTGTTAGCGCTGCAATACGATTTTCATTCCAATATGCATCTTGCTTATTATAAGCATCCTTAGCTTGTTTAATGTCTTCGACACCCTTGTAGACATCGCCATCTGGATTTTCCGTAAAGCTGAAGTCATCGTAGAGATTCATCCTGCTCGCATAGGCGCCTAGCCCACTTTCTGATGGCGCAAGATCCAAGGTCATCTTGTCTTTCTTTAATACATAGATGCCATCTACTTCTTCAAATTCCTGTGTTACTTTTAAGTCTCTGACAAAATTGAGACTGATATCTTTTGTTATGCCGAGCTCTGCTTTGAGCACAGTATAGTTGTCATCATTGGAGATGTAGAGATCCCCAGTAAATCCTATGAAAGTTTTGTTTCTAGGAATAAAGGCCATCTGAATAGCACTTTGATTGTTGACAACTACGGTATCGAGAATATAATATCTGTAGTAGTTGATCCCCCAAGGTGCCAACGGACTTAAGAAGTCATTATCTAATAGCTTGATACTATTCTGATAGATATCTATTTCGTCATAGATTATGTCGATTCCACTATTAATCGATTCCACATCTATGGCTTCATCAAATTTTGTCATTTTGATTGCCTCCCTAATTTCTTTTTTCGAATTAGGGTCTTTTCTAAAATGTACATTAGATATGACTTCTCTCATATAGAGTGGGAGATAGGCCCGACCGTTGACTTCAGAGGTGTCTAGATAATTCCACATAAACTGAAAGTTTCTGAATTGTTTTTTCTGTGTAAACTCTTCAGTTATGTTATTGATGTCTAGCTCTATTTTCTCGTGCTTCTTATAGTTGTAGAATTCAGCCTTGTCTATTCTATTCTTGTCTTTATTTTCTATGACTTTTCTGATGAGGTCGACTGCAGGGTTGTCCTTTTTACGGTATCGACCTTTTTTACTGGTGATGGTAACGGCATCAGCGATAACACCTTCTTCTTCCAAGTAAAAATTGATTACTTGTCGGACTCCTTTCTCTATGGCTTGAGTAGATGTCTTATATCCTAGAAATGATGCCATCAGACTATCTGATGGGATTTTCGTATTGAGAAGATATTGTCCATCAAGATCCGTAGATGCACCGACATAGGTATCCTTAAATGTGACATCGACAAAGGGTAGTGGCTCTTTTGTCACTGCATCAAAGACCTTTCCTCTGACTATGGTTTTGTCTTGAGCCACTAGACCTTCTGACCCAAGGGTGAAGAGTATTAAGAGGCTGAATATCTTTATTAAATGGTGAAGTTTAGGCTTTTTCAATATGATTGTCTTTTCAATTGACTCGGACTCAATATTAACTGAATTACCGTCTATAATGTTATGTTATCGGGGCCAAAAGTACACTATGTCAGGGTGTTGACCACGTTTCTAGCTACCTCATTTTTGTAAATCTACGGACACCTAATTAGACTCTACTAGTGCAGTTAATTTGGCTTCATAAGTAGCAAATCCCTCGCTTCTTATCAACCCGATACCTCCTCCGATATCTCCGACAAAAAGTACTGCTTCTATATGAGGCTTAGCTGCTACGTAAGCTTGGGCTTTATCTTGTCCCATTACCATCAATGCAGTAGCAATAGCATCAGCTTCCATACAGGTAGGTGCAATGACTGAGACGCCGAGAAGCGCATTCCTTTCTGGGTAGCCTGTCTTAGGATTGATCTCGTGGCCATATCGTCGCCCTTCTACTTCGTAATAAATACGGTAGTTGCCAGATGATGCTACTGCCTTATCTTGTAACTCGATATAGCTTGAGAAATCTGTTAAGCTGCTTTCTGTTGTAGGGGTGTTGAGACCGATAACCCAGTTTTTGTTTCTAGGACTTTGCCCTTTAGCATAGGTTTCACCTCCAATTTCTACCATCAGATTTTCTACTCCTTGTTCTTGTAAGTAGTTAGAAATATAATCTACTGCATAGCCTTTTGCTATTGCACTGAAGTCCAGTTCTGTTCCTGTAGGCTTCATACAGATGAGTCGATCAGATACTGACTCAGCAGTGACTTTTTCCATTCCTATAGTTTCTCTGATGCTGTTTATTTTCTGACTATCAATTTTGGTTACAGGTTTCTTTGGTGTATAGCCAAATCCCCAATAATTAACCAATGGCATTACCGTAGGATCAAAATATCCATCGGTATCAAGATAGATGCGGTTAGCAACTTTATAGTTGTGTTCGAAGTGTGTATCGGCAGGCAATTCTATTTTGTCTTGAGTTGCCATCTTTCCATTAACGAGTATCTCTGTGGATTGGCCATAAATGTCACTGCGGTTAATCTTAGATATCGTAGAGCTGTCAATGTAGGTAGATACAGATTGGTTGATGCTGACTAAGATAGAGTCTATAGTCGCTTTGATTACAGGCTGGGCATAGGGCTCATAGATAATAGTATAAGTGGTGCCCATTGTCTGACCAGTAATCTTGTTATAGGTTTCTTGAGCTTGAGTCGGCTTATTGGCATCACCCTTACAACTGGAAAAAATTAAGCCTAACAGTAATGCTATAAATAAGAACAGCCGACTATAGGCCGGCTGTTCTACTATAGCGTTATATTTTGATCCATTATTCAAAGAAGTTTCCATAATCCGAATCTCCTTTTTTGGTTCTGTACTGGACTTCTTTTCTAGGCTCATTGAGATCTAATGTCTCTCCGATCTCTTCTTCGCCACCGAGGAGTAGAAGTGTGCTTTTCTTTTCATACTCTTCAAGCATAGCTAACCCCTTCTCTTCGAAAATGCCTTCTTGAAGGTCTATAGATTGCATAAAGTCAGACGATAGCTCCATAAATCTTTCCATCTCACCAACCTTATTGGCAACATCATCAGCTACATTTTGCATAGCTTGGTCAAACATCGCTCTCTTATCTGGATCTCCTTTGATGATGCTCATCGCAGATTTCATTGCAGAGTGTGAGGCTCTTATCGCCTTTCTTTCTTGCTCTTTTACTTTGACTTGATCCTTGGTGTCTTCAAGTAAGATCTCTGAATTAGAATACATCTTAGTCAATACTCTGTAGAGGACAGCGAGTTTGCTGTGCAGAGCTACATATTTCTTATTGGTTTCCTTGAGTCTAGCTGCCTTTCGGGTAGAGAGAACGAGTTGTTTTTCGTTACCTAACTGCTTGGCTTTTCTAGCTATAGCTAGATTTTGCTCTATCTCTTGGTTGTTATTCGCTAATTGTGTTTTGAGATTTCGCATCTGGCCCTTAAGATTGCCTATCTGCTTACCCATTTTCTTTAGGTTCTTCTCTAGGTCGGAGATGTAATTCTTAAGGATCCCCATAGGATCTATAGTGACAAAGATGCTTGTGATCTTCCGCATCACACTCTGATACATATAACTGAACAAGTTCCTTGTCCTGCCATCTAGAGCCATAAATACTATCAGACCCAATACACCTAGCCCCACTGCCATACTCAGTGTCTGGCCTAGCGTAGCTAATATTAAGCCTCCAAATGAGACAGCTATCCACCCTATAAGAGCGGCCATAGCAATAAGAAAAATAGCACCGGTCTTGCCCTCCGGCTTACTCCAAAATGATTTAGGGTTTTGTTGATCTGGCATAATTCTATTATAAGTAGGTATTTATCGTTTTGATGTCTTCAGCTATTTCTTTGGACAATACTTCATAAACGCTTAAAAACTTCTCTTTTGTTCCCGCAATTTTCTTTGTGGCCAATTCTACATCCTGGTCGACAGAATTGACTTTCTCCGTAAATATCTCAATTTCTCTTACTAGCTCCTTAATCTTAAGCTTGTGCGACTCTATCTTTTGTACATACTGAGATACTTCAGCCTTTCGACCTTCGACTTTTTGGCTTTGCTGACTTAAGAGTGCTGTGGCAAATGATTCTCTTTCATTTTCTAATACCCTCGCGTAATTCTGAGCTGAAGCCAATAAGGTCTCCTTGGTCAATCCCATAGTAGCTGCTGTCGTAAAAGCTGATTTGTGAGAAGTAGCTTCATCCATTTGCATCTCTTTTAGAGATTTTACAGACTGCTTATAGTGGATGTAATCAAATTTTTGACCTTCAAAATTGTTCTTAAGTGCTCTCAGAAGGGCATAGACAGACTTTTCATCTAGATCCTTTATACCGGGAAATAAGTCTTGGAGGTTTGTGGTCATTAGCAAATTTGGGTCAAGATATGAACAAATGGCTAAGATTTCGACCTTTTGATAAGCTCTACCACGACCGAAGAATGGTGGGAATGTCAATTTGAGGCATAATAATAAAATAACTTGCTTGTTTTGAGCGAAAAACACATTATATATTATTGTAATATGTATATTTGTATGCCTATCCCATCTCCATTGTATTCAATGGATAATTTTCTATTTCCCAATTAGGGAAGTCTATTTCTTATAATTAATCAGGTTTTATCTATGAGATTAACTAGAGTAATACTTTGCACGCTATTGGTAACTATATCTATTATGGTCCAAGCGCAAACTTGTACTAGCGGCTTTGCAGCTAATTCTGCAACTTCAGGTATTTCAGGCGCATCAGCTTGGACCAATTTGCCAGGGGTGAGAAATGCCCCCAATGACATAGCAGCGACTATCGTTCCTTTTACACCCTTAGATCCAGGTGGTAGTACTTCTAGGATTGGTGCTTGGGATTTTGGTATTGAGATACCATGTAACGCTGTTATTACTGGGTTGACTTTTGATCTGGTACGAAGAAACAACGCAGCAGCTGGTGATGTAAGAGATGAAACCTTCTTTCTCAGATTACCTGACTTTACTGTTAGTCCAACCAATGCAGCAAATACTGCCGCCTCGTGGTCTAATCAGACTGCTGGTTTTGAGACAGTAAGCTATACTGCGGCCGATTGGGGATTGATCCTCACACCAGAGTTGATCAATGATCCACTCTTTGGCGCCATTTTCACTGTTCAAAATATGTCTGGAACGGAAGAGGGGATGCCAGAAATCGATGCGATTTCTATGGAAGTTTGTTTTACAGTTAATGGAACGGATAATTCGACAATAGTTGCTACAATAACTGAGACAGTTGATGATTTGTGTCCAGGAGGAGGATTAGGTGTATTAACATTCAATGCCACTGGAGGATCTGGTTCATTTGAATACTCGATAGATGGTGGCCAGATATGGCAAGTGAGTAATGTCTTTTCAGGACTGCAAACAGGTAATTACAATTTAGCTGTAAGGAATGCAGACACCAGTTGTTCTCAATTGTTAGGCAATTACTATATAGGCTGTAATGAAGGGAATCTACTTCAGATTGGAGATGCAATTTATACTTGCCAACCTACCTTGTTTGACCAGACTACATTAGCGATAGATAGAATCCAACCGCTAAATGATTTTTATAATGCGGGTACGTTTTTTACTGATGTATCTCCTTTGATTCAGACTAAGTCTAGATCTTGGACAACAACAGACTTAGGTGGTTCTGTCTTTGGCGTCGCTATTGATGCTGACTTTAATATCTATACTGGTGTATCTAGTTTATTCAACATTATAGCACCAGTAGCTTCGTCTAACTTATTAAGAATAGACGCCGTTTCTGGCAATCCTACAGTTATAGCTACTCTGCCGGGAGAAGCTGGTTTAGCACAAGTAGAATACGTCCCAGGTTGTGACCAAGTCTTTGCTGCGAACTTAGATGATGGAACGATATATAGATACGATACAGCAGGAAATCTGCTCTCTACTTTTGATCCTTTAACGCCAGATGATGGGGTGTTAGGGTTAGCACCTCTTGGTGAAAGAGTGTTGGCATTAGCATATAATCCAGTAGATTCTAAATTGTATTATTCAGTCTGGGCTAATGATAGAATAGATAATGGAAACCGAAATCAAATTAGATCGATAAGTATCAATCCTGTGACTTGTGATTTTATGCCAGGTTCGGATATGTTAGAAATAAATATGCCTTTCTTGTCTGAAACAGAAAGTACAACAAGGGCATTTAGTCACCCTGTATTGGATATAGAATTTGATCAGACTGGTACTATTTTACTTACAGGTGAGTCTGGTTTTGACTCTACTATCCCTAGTTCTTTTTCTCACCAATCTAGAGTGTTAAACTTTGAAGGAGCTACAGGTGGGTGGATGCTAAATAATACAGTGCCTACAGGAAATCAAGACTATAGGTATCAAATCGGTACTCAAAATGATGGTACTAACTCTCTTGGAGGAGTTGATTTTGCATATGCGGGAATAGGTTCAGGTGGTTGTACTCTTGGAGAAGATACTTTCATTGCTGCTATTGCGGACGCATTGACTGGTGTTGATTGCGCATTTGGGGGTTGTTTGTATGGGATTCAGTACCTGCCTGTAGAAGGGGCTAATCCGATGAACTCAGTACTCTTAGATCTTGCAAGGGCTCCTGATTCTCAACAGAAAGGATTTTATGGTGACTTAGATGTTGTGACAGGATGTTGTCCTTGTTCTTGTATAAGCTATGATGGAGAAATCACAGCTACAGAAGAGGAAATATGTCCAGGCGATATGACGACCCTTTGTGTTACGACAGATAATCCTAATCCGAGTTTCTTATGGTCTGATGGCTCTACTACAGCTTGTATCAATGTCACTCCTATGGTATCATCTACCTTTTCAGTAGTTGTTTCTGACATGGGATGTACAGATGAGTTTTCGATCGGAATAGATGTCGCTGATCCTTTGACTGTTTCTATTTTAGAGACAGATGGCACTTCTTGTGATATGGATAATGGTAGTATTAATATTACAGCAACTGGAGGTGTTGCTCCTTTGGAGTATAGTATTGATGGAGGGATGAATGTCCAAGGTACTGGTCAATTTGATAACCTTATGGCGGGATCTTATATGGTTCTAGTGACTGATGATTTTGGTTGTGAGTTTACAGATAATGCGACTATAGCCGGCCCGGGCAGTCTTTCTTTAGTAGTTATTGGAGATGATCAGACCAACTGCGATTTTCCTAATGGAACTATATCGATTGCAGTTACTGGTGGCACGGCACCGTATAGTTATAGTATTGATGGAGGCACTACATTTGTGAGTTCTGATAATTTTGTAGATCTAGTAGGAGGAATGTACGCGGTTGCTGTTGAAGACGCTACTGGGTGTGCAATGATGGAAGTTATTCAATTGGCTTCTCCTGCTTGTTTTGGTACTGTCGGCGATTTAGTTTTTGAAGACACTAATGGAAATGGAGAGCAAGACCCTGGCGAACCAGGTATAGCAGATGTTACGGTAGATCTTCTTACACCTTCTGGAGTTATTGTTTCAAAAACAAGGACAGATGGTTCTGGTAATTTTCTGTTTGATGATGTGCCAGAAGGAGATTATTATTTACAATTTGAATTTCCAGATTTCTATACTGTTACAGATCCATTTGTCTCTGCAAGTACAGAAAGAGATAGTGATGTAGATAATTCAAATGGACCTAGGTCGACACCAATTTTTTCTGTTTCTGCTAATGAAATGAATCTCAGTATTGATCTAGGATTATTTGAGTGTGTACCTGTAGGTGAGTTGGTTTGGTTTGATTTCAATGAGAATGATGTATTTGATCAAGGAGAGTCAGGTATAAATGGTGTTAAGGTGGAAATTTTTAGAAACGTAGGTGGAGATTTCTTTTTAGAAGATTTCACTTTTACAGGCAATCATCCAGAAACTGTATCGGATGATGGGTACTACAAGTTCTGTGTACCTCCTGGCGTTTATTATATCCGATACGGAGCAGTTGCTTCTGCTTTTGTAAGAGCGGTACCAAATATAGGTTTCGATGAGTCTAGAGATTCTGATGTTACAGATAGGTTTGGAAGAAATACTACAGATCAGTTTACACTGACTTCAGGAATGGGAATGTGCGAAATTGATGCAGGTTTCTATCTCGAAGGAACAATAGCGAGTTTCTGTTGGCACGATGATAACCTTGATGGTTTGAGAGACGATGATGAGGAACCGATGGAGGGACTTACAATTCTTGCACTTACAGAAGAAGGGAATGTAATTTCTTCATCTGTGTCGGATGCTAATGGACAATACAGATTGACTGGACTTCCCAAAAATCATTATTATTTGGAGGCTATGTTTAGCAGAGATTATACAGCTACAATAGCAAATGCAGGTGAAGATGATACAAGGGATAGTGATCTTGATGGAACTTTTGGAGAAAATACCACGAGACTATATATGGTCAATCCTGGAGATGTAATAGAAGGTGTTGATATTGGTGTTGCTTTGAATTCCTTGCCTGTCGAATGGTTGAGTATAGAAGCAATAGAAGAGTCTGGTTATAACAATATTGAATGGAAAGTTGCTTCAGAAACTAATGTTCTAAAATATGAAGTAGAACATTCTGCAAGAAATACACAAGATTTTCAACCTATAGGCGAGGTAGAATCTCTTTACACAAACAGCCAAGAAATTTTGACTTATAACTGGGATCACGCAGACTATCAGAATGGAGTCAATTACTATCGAATTAAGCAAATAGATATCGATGGTCGATTTACTTACTCTGAAGTAGCGGCAGTTACAAATAGCGGTTCTGATAGAGCAGGAAGTCAATTGCGAGTCTATCCAAATCCTACAAATGGATGGTTATATCTCTCCTTAAGCTCTGATGTTATTCAGGATGCTTACGAAGTTAAAGTTCTCGATTACCTCGGAAGAGTCATAAAATCAGAGACTGTTTCTTCTTCAGATATGACGAATGTATATAGAATGGATATGTCTACTTATAACGAAGGTCTCTACTCAGTACAATTGACTGTAGGAGGTGTAGATCTTACTAAAAGAGTCTTCTTGACGAAATAGTAGACAATTTTCTATAAAAGAAAAATTAGCCCACGAGCTCGATCTTAGCGTAGCCGTGGGCATTTTTTATGAGTTTAATCTGTGTATGGATGCGCTCTTTAAGTGCTTCTACGTGGGAAATAATACCAACAGTTTTTTGACTCTCTGTTTGAAGCTTCTCCAGTGTGTTCATTGCGATATCTAAGGTGGCAGGATCTAAGGTACCAAACCCTTCATCTATGAATAAGCTATCTAGGGCTACATTCTTAGAAGCCATATCGGACAGACTTAAGGCTAGAGCTAGGCTCACCATAAAGGATTCTCCACCAGAAAGAGTAGTTACAGATCTTTTAGTTTCTCCTTGATATCTATCGACAATCTGCAGTGGTCCTTCAGATTCTGGCTTGGTCAGTAGATATCTATCTGACAGTTTATCTAAGCGCTTGTTGGCCAGTACAACTAGGTTTTGTAAAGTGAGCCCCTGAGCAAAATTAGCAAATTTGTTTCCAGTGGCATCTCCTATTAATTTATTGAGTAGTGCCCACTTCTCTTGTTCCTTGGCGAGCTTTTCGAGTTCGTTTTGGAATTCCTTAACTCTAGCTCTATTTTTTTGGTCTTGATTAATTTTTTCATTTAGTGTGCCTAAAAGTGTAAGTATTTCTTCGCGCTGCTTTTCTTGTTGGGCCAACGCTATACTTATTACTTCTAGAGACTCAGTGCTTTTGTCAGCTTCTGTATTCAATTTGAGTTTCTGAGTCAAGGTCTTTATCTCAGTTTCTACTTTGGTGCTTTCTGTCAAAAGATTTTCTTTCTTCTGTTGTATCGCCTCCATCTCGTTTTTTTCGAGGATAAGACTTTTGAGCTGGGGTAGTGAGTTGACGTTAAATTGGCTGATAAGCGGCGTCAGCTTTTTCTTGACTATGTTGATGATTTTATTCTGACTTTGCTTTTCCATTTTGAGATTGGTAATGGTCTGCTGATGGGTTACGATGCTTGTGGTGCAGTCAGTGTATTTGGTCTGCAAGTCGTTACAGACGTCAGAGGCACTAGGTCCAGTAAAGAGACTTTTTCTCTCTTTGTTGGTAATAGAAAACCGTCGGCCTATCTCTGAGAGTTCTTTGTAGTTCTCGAGTAGGAGAGAGGCTTCTTTCTTTTCTGCTACAGTATCGAGCATTTTTTGTTTTTCATCAAGTTGGGTTGTCGTCTTCTGTATACTAGAGTGTAGGGATGCTAGTGTTGCATCCTGTATCTGGGCTGAGGCGAGTAATTCAGTAAGTTCTGTGGTTTTTACTCTCTTTATTTCTGCATCTTTTTCACCTCTACTTATTAGTTGTTCTAGGCTGGCATTGCAAGCTGCAATTTTCTTGGTTGTTTCGATGTTTTTGGATTCTAACTCAGTCAGTACTTTGTCGACCTTGCTAAGTTCTAAGTCAAACCCATCCTCGGTGATATCTAAGCCATCTGCATAAGGGTGAGATACGGCACCGCATAGTGGGCAGGCCTCTCCATCGACTAGTTCTTTTCTATAATCTGAAAGGCTAAAGAGTTTTATGGAGGCTTCTTTTTGTTCTTGTAAGTTTTTCCGTTGTTCTTGGAATTTTTTAAGAAGAGACTCGTCAGCGAGGTTTTGTTCTTTCAGCGTATTGAGTTGTTGAGTGAGGTCGCTGCGTTCTTTTGAATTTGATTCTAGGTTTTGAGCTATTTCCGTAAGGAACATTTTCCTTTCTGCTATCTTGCTTAGGTTGTTGAGTTTGTCCTTGAGATTTGCGATCTGTTTTGAGGCTTCTAGTATATATCTATCTGGATCACCAAGCTTGTCTAGCTTGTTGCCAGTACTGAGGATGTTTTCCAACAGTGTGACAGCCTCAAGCGGACTGATGTCTGATTTCAGTTTAGATCTTAGTTCTTGACTTGAAGCAGAAACTTGAGTATTGATTTTGTTTCTAAGTTCGGCACCTCTGGTTTTTATATTTTTGAGATCGTTGTCTAGATTATTGACCTTGGATTCGAAAGTGCTCATCTTTTGGAAAAAATTGCCCTCGTTAATCTCCGACTTTGTAAGATTGGCCATATCAGAAATTACTTTATTCAGCAGTTTTTTGGCTTCCTCTATTTTCTGAGCTGTCTTGATATTGTTGCCTTCTATTTCGTTGAGCTGATAAGCAGCCATATCATAGACAGTGATTTCTTTTCTATAAGGCGCTACAATTTCGTGGGTCTTAAGTTTCTGTTCTTCTCGTTTAAAATCTTGAAGTTGTTTATTAGTCACTTCTAATTTGTACTTGAGTTGAGCTAAGGTTGCTTTTATTTCGGTAGCTTCTGTCTTGAGTTGCTTGTATTCAGCATTACTCTTAATCTTGAGGCTAAGACTTTCTACAGTTTCATTAGATTGCTTAATGTTTAGTCTGATTTCTTCTAGCTCTTCCTCCTCTATAAGTTCTACATCAGCTTGTCTGAGTTTGAAAGTCTCTATTTCTTCTTTGAGTTTTTTGTTTTTGTCATAGGCCTTTTGCCCTAGTTTCCTGTAGATACTTGTGCCTGTAATGTTCTCGAGAAGCAACCCACGTTCATTGTTATTAGCTTTTAGAAATTTAGCAAATTGTCCTTGCGATAAGATTATTGATTTTATAAATTGATCATAGTCAAGTCCAATGATGCTTTCATTTTTCTCTGGGACTTTACTTTTTTTTAGGTCTAGATATTCTCCTGTAGAGTGGTCAAAGATATCCATATGATAATCTTTGAGATTTCCTGTTCTAGCCCTGGATACTTCCCACTTAGAAGTATATAATTGATTTTTTACTGTAAAGTCAACAGTGGCATAAGAAGCTGTGGTATGCCTAGTCATCACAGATCCAGAACCTTCCATTTCCGTCTTTGTCAGTGCCTTCTTAAATCTTGGAATCCTATTAAATAGAGCAAGCGTAATGACATCTAGTAAAGTTGACTTACCAGATCCTGTAGGCCCTACAATAGCAAACATTCCCGCTTCTGAGAGAGGACCTGTGGAGAAGTCTATGCTATGCTCTCCTTTGAGGTTGTTGATGTTTTTGAAGGATATTTTATTGATTTGCATTTATAGACTTTCTAGTAATTCTAAAAATGCTTCCTCTACTATTTTCCTGGATGCTTCGTCTATATCTTCGCTATCTAGCCTTTTGTGAAATACATCTATAGGTTTTAGCTCCTCGATGCTAGTGCCTTCAGTAAATAGATTTGCTGTATCTAGTTGTTTGTTTTCAAATACCGTTTTGTGCTTAAGAATTTTGAATTTTTCGTTTTCATTATAGGACAACACCAGCTCTTCTATTGCAGCCAAGGTTATTGAACTAAATTCTTTCTCTGTAACCTCCACTTCTACAAAGCTAGGCAGTATGTAATTTGGTTTGTAGTTTTTTAGTTCTAGCTCAACTTCTGATAATGTTCCTGTTATCTTTTTTAGTTCTCTTGATTGTGGAACGATGATATCTGTTATTTCTGTTACTTGTCCCGCACTGGTTTCTATTAGTAAAACCTGTTTGATATCTTCTTTCTCTGAAAAGCTTAGCGCAATGGGCGATCCAGAGTATCGAATCCGCGGATTGCTGTCTACCATCTGAGGTTTATGTATGTGCCCTAGCGCGACATATTTAAAGTGCTGCGGAAATATGTTTGATTTTACAGCTGCTTGGTTGCCTACGTGTATTTCTCTCTCGCTTTCGCTAACCGTAACACCGGATGCGTAAAGATGGCCCATCGCGAAGGCCATTGTATTAGGATATTCTTTAGCGCAGATTTCTCCTAGACGTGCATAGTGCAATTTGATGCCTTCTCTGATAGCCTCCACTCTTGAGTCATACTTAGTACCATCTTCTTTTGATCTTAGGTCTCTATCCCTTAGAAAGGGAACGGCAGCGACGATCAGTTCTATATCTCCTTTTTCATTTTTTACGGGAATAAGTTCATCTGTTATAGACTCTGTAGCTCCGCCCACCACCGTAATGTTGATTGCCGATAGTATTTCTTTTGGCGCATTGAGTTCTCCAACAGAGTCGTGATTGCCGCCTGTTATAATGACTCTACATCCAGTATTGTATAGGCGTAGGACGATATCATAATATTGCTCTTTGTCCTTAATTGTGGGATTGGCTAGGTCGAAGATGTCACCTGATACTATGAGAATGTCTATATCCTCATCTACGATATAATTTATCATCCAATCAAAAAATAAACCCAGTTCTGAGGCAAGACTATGTTTATGTAGGATTTTACCAATATGCCAGTCTGCTGTATGAAGAATTTTCATAAAGGCTAAGTTAAGCCTTGAGTGCAAGGTGGCTGCACTATTATCCTATTTTATCAATCTTTTTGCAATTAGATAAAATCTACGTCTACTTTCATTGGATGTTGGATGAGATCAATCATCGCTTTTCTAATAGGACGACCTTCATAAACAACAGAATAAAGTGTCTTCATCATAGGTGCATTGATATCTGCAGCTGTGATTATTCTATGTGCAAATTTCAATGTTCTATATCCTTCAGCTACTTCTTCCATTATGCTTCTAATCTCTTCTACAGACTTACCTTGAGCCAAGTATCCACCAAAGGTATAATTGCGACTCATAGTACTCGTTGCTGTAGCTATAAGATCTCCTATGCCTGCAGTCCCTAGGAAAGGTCTTACTTCTGCTCCTACGGCTTGTGCTACAAGTATCATTTCTCTTAATCCTCGTGTAATAGATAGAGCTTGCATATTAGTACCAAATCCTAATCCATTAATTAACCCTGATGCTATGGCAACTACATTTTTTAGAGCGCCTGCCAACTCTATGCCTTTGGTATGTTGAGAGCCATAAACCCTAAACTTTCTGCTGGCTAATACTTTTATGCCTTCTTCGATGACTTCATTAAATTCAGAAGCGATAACGGTAGCGGCAGGCTGGCCGGCCAGTATCTCTTTAGCCAGATTAGGGCCTGCTAAGGCACCAGTCCTTAGTACACTAGTTTCTTGACGTATGACTTCTGTCATTGTAAATACAGATCTCTTTATATCTAGGATTGTTTCAGATGTACCAAAATCTGATTTTACATCTAGCCCCTTTGTGCCGTGAATCATAATATGACCTGGGCCTACGTAAGGAGATATTTTTTTTACTACTCTTCTGAAGAATTCTGAAGGTATCATAGGGAAGATCAAGCGACATTCATCTCCTAATTTTTGAAGACTTGTGGTACCCGTGATTTTATCTGACAGTTCTATGCCTTTAAGGGTGTGCTTTTCGTTTATAAGCCTAACTGTCTCAGGATTTCTAGCATACACCAGTACATCACAATTGTCTGCAATCAACTGAGAGATAGCAGTTCCAAAAGAACCAGCTCCGAGAACACCGATTTTCATATGTAGCTACATTATTCTGGTATGTACTTCTTAGCTCTAAAGATAGAACTAACCTAGCGCTTCTTTTTCTTTTTGGTTTGATTGGTCTTATTGGCCATTTCCTTTTGCTGTTTCATTGCTTCTTCCAGCCGCTCTTGGAATCCACCTTTCTTCTTTGGTTTGCTTTTATTCGCATCTAGCTCTGCTCTAAGTTTTTCGTCTTTGAAGACAAACTTCTTAGTCAGTATCGTCTGTAAAATATTGAATACGTTACTGAAGAACATATATACAGTAAGACCTGAAGCATAACTATTGAAGAAAAATAAGAAGGTTATAGGCATAAAGTATTGGACATATTTGATAGCCGGATTAGCTGAAGTGTCCATGTGCCGCATATTATAATACGCATAGATTATAGTTGTCAGTGCCCATAATAGTGTGAAGAGACTGATGTGTGCTCCATATGCAGGGATCTCAAAGGGCAATCGAGTAAAGACATCATAAGAGGACAAATCATTGGCCCATAGAAAAGACTCTTGCCTAAAAGTAATAGAGGCAGGAAAGAACCTAAATAGAGCATACCATATCGGCATCTGTAGGAGCATAGGCATACAACCTCCTAGAGGGCTCACACCATATTCTCTATACATCTTCATAGTTTCCATCTGGATCTTCTGAGAGTCATCGCCAAACTTCTCTTTTAGACCAGCTATCTCTGGCTTAAGTAAGCCCATCTTAGCCTGACTGTGTAGCATCTTGTACATCAGCGGATACAACAACATCTTAAGGATAAATATCAAGATAATGATAACCACACCTTTACTTCCTATTAGGCTTGAGAGGAAATTAAATGCCGGTCTAATAATCCATCTATTGATACTACCAAAGAGAGACCTGCCAAAAGGTATTATCTCCTCTAGTTTATTGTCAAACTTTCTGAGTTCCTCAAATTCATTGGGACCGATGTACATTTTGGTTTCAATGGATTCATTCGCTACAAGGTCTAGAGGAATCTGATACTCGGACTTCAGCAGTTTCATATCAGCTGATTCACTATCCATAAGGACAGTTTCAAATTTTCCTTTCTCAAATTTCTTATTGACTCCTATAATTGAGGTATTAAAGAATTGGTTGACGTGTGATATCCATTCCAACTTCTCTTCATCTAACTCTTCCGCATCGTCAGATCTACAGTTGCAATAATCAGATGACTCATCTACTTCCTTAAAGTAGATTGAAGAGTAATACTTTTCAAAATTGGTGTTAACCTCTAGTCTGTCTAGATAATGATGCCATCTGAATTTGATTTTGTTATTGCTAGGGTCTAGCATTTGGTTGACACCATTGAATTGTAAAGCGTGGTCAACGATATAACTGCTATCACTAAGCGTATACTTCTGAACCAATGATTTGCCATCGCCCAGAGAAGCAGTCATCGTCACTTGCTTGCCATTCACTTGAGGTATGAAGTTGAGATCTGCAGTATTGATTATGCCATTGGATTGGGTAGGTATGAGATATTCGAATTTATTCTTCTCATCTTCCATCAATGCCAAAGTAGACTTGCTTTGATTGTGCTCTTCGTCTTCCGTAATTTTGTAATGATCCTTAATTAGAGCCTCAGTAATGACACCACCTTTGCTAGAAAAGGTAAGTTTTATCTTATCATTCTCTACGGCAACAGTCTGGTTTTCTCCAACCATAGCACTACCGAAATCTCCATATTTATTATTGAGTTCAGCTACTTGGGTAGAATCTGTGGGGAGTATAGCTGCGGGAGCTGCAGCTTGGATAGGTGCTGTCGGGACACCCGTTTCTTGAGCTTTGACAAGTGCTATTGAGTCTTGTACTCTTTGGGCTTCTGCAACTTCAGCCTCAGTCGGTGCGGTTAGGTAGAAGTATCCAGCAAATACAATGAACAATAATAGTACGCCTATGCCTTGGGTCTTATCCATTAAGTTTCGTTAGGTTTGGTCACAGTATCATCAATAGTTGATACTGATTTTTGGTTCGCAAAGGTACACTTTTACATGCAAGCTCTTCCAAGATATCGGACGAAGCGCATTCAGAATAGGACTAATGTATGCATTGGCTCGTAAAGTATTGATTAATAGTTGTTTATATATAGAAAATGGGCACTCAGACTCAAGAAATAGAACTTAAAATTACAGCAGATAAGCTCCATGATACACCTTATATAGAAAAACAGCTCCGTGCCAAAGCCAAAGCAAAGACTGATGATCAGCTAAGATATAAGTTGATTAAGCGTTCTATAGATGCCCGTAAGGGAAGACCTAAGTATGTTATGCGCTACCTAGTGAGCCTGCGCCATCAGCCTCAGACGGATGCAGATAGGCTTAGAGTTTCTTTCCAGAATGTGAGTGAGAAGCAGCAAGTAATCATTGTCGGCGCAGGTCCAGCAGGATATTTTGCTGCATTGGAGTGTCTGGAGCTCGGATTATGCCCCATAATACTAGAGAGAGGAAAAGATGTCAGGGCTCGACGTCGTGACCTAAAGGCCATACAACAAGATGGTGTCGTCAATCCGGAGAGCAATTACTGTTTTGGTGAGGGAGGGGCTGGCACCTATTCTGATGGAAAATTATACACGCGATCTAAGAAGCGTGGACACATACTCAAGACATTGAGATTGCTTGTAGACCACGGTGCCCAAGAGGATATTCTGGTAGATGCCCACCCGCATATAGGTTCCAATAAACTGCCACAAATTATTTCGAGGATCAGAGAGACCATAGAGAAACATGGCGGAGAAGTGCACTTTGAGACGAAGGTAGTGGACTTCTTGATGGCCTCAGGTCGCTGCGAAGGTGTGATCACTGCTTCTGGTAAGCATTGGAAAGCACCAGCAGTTATCTTAGCGACAGGGCACTCAGCTAGAGATATTTTCGAATTACTTAATGACAAGGGTGTCTACATAGAGGCTAAGCCTTTTGCAGTAGGTGTCCGTGTTGAGCATCCTCAAGAACTCATAGACGAAATACAATACAAACAATCTCCAAGAGAAGAAAACTTGCCCGCATCTTCTTACTCCTTGGTGACACAAGTGCGGGATGTAGGAGTCTTTTCTTTTTGTATGTGCCCAGGTGGATTGATTGTACCTGCAGCAACCGCACCAGGCGAGATAGTGGTGAATGGGATGAGCTTATCTCGACGAGATTCTGCTTACGCTAATTCTGGAATTGTAACAGCTGTGAGTGTCGAGGAATTAGAAAAAGAGGGTTATGATGGTGTCTTTTCTTGCTTGGATTTTCAAAGAGATGTAGAACAATCACTCTTCGAAAATGGAGATGGTTCCCAACGAGCACCGGCTCAGAATCTGGTTGATTTTATTAATGGTGCTGATATGCTAGACTTGCCGGATACCTCTTATATACCAGGAATATATCGGGCTCCATTACACCAAATGTTACCGCCATTTATTTATGCTCGATTAAAGGAAGGATTAGTAGCCTTCTCACGTAGGATGAAAGGGTTTTATTCTGATGAAGCTAAAGTGGTGGCCGTAGAAAGTAGAACGAGTTCTCCGGTAAGAATACCTCGCGATAGAGAAACTTGCGTCCATACTGAAATCAAAGGACTCTATCCTTGCGGGGAGGGAGCAGGCTATGCGGGGGGTATATTATCGGCCGCAATGGATGGACAGCGAGTCGCTAAGGCTGTCTATGAAAAAATAAAGTAAGCAGACTATCAAGTCTACTTACTTCTACTGTTTTTAAGATCTGAGACCTTAGACGGACTTTTATTTTATGTCGAGAAATACACCTACAGAATAGGATGGAGCAGCTGCAATAATTTCTCCTCTTACAGCTGAAGCAAAGCCTGCAGATATACCTATTGATTTTGTAACGTAATAATTTACCTCAAGACCTAGTGCTAGGAATTCTGAGTTGTTGGCAAAAATACTCGTGCTAGTCACAGAAGAACCAGTATCACCATTTTTAAATGATTCTATAGCTGTTAGTTTTCCCGTCAGCCATAATTTGTTGTTGGCTAAGCCTAGGCCATACTCTAGTCCATATCTAAACTCTTCTGAGAATCCCTGAGTCCTGTTGTTAATTCCAACATATCCTGAGAAATATGAGTCAGAATTTCCAAGCTTGAATCCAGAGCCAAAATCTACTTGAACGATTTGATTAAACTCGCCATCTCCTGTCTGCAAGTTACCTTGCGTTCCTCCTCCTGCGATACCCGTAGGAACCCCTAAGACAACTGAGAGTGCGACTGGAATCCTTGCCTCTTGATTAAAAGTATACTTAAGACCTACGTCGATGTCACCTAGACTATTTAGTGCTTCTCCTTGTACCAGAATATCATTTGTCGTCCCCGACCTTATGTTGTTCATGAAATTTCTGCTAAACAATGCACCATTAAAAGTTGCAGTGAATTTATTGCTAAGACCAACCTCTGCATAGAGAGAAGTGTTGTAGATGCCAGTCGTAACATTTGGATCTAGAAGACCTATGTCGTTATAGTGTGTATCAAATACTGTCCACCACTCAGAAAGCTTGATATATGTTTTTCCTTTTCCTTTTGCCCAAGGCCCACCGGCTTGCAATGCGCCTTGTAGGACGAGTGCCAGTACTATTGATAATATTAGTTTGTGTTTCATTTTCGTTTTAGTTTAACTCGGCTTCTCCCACTTTTACATTAAATGGCTTGCAGTAGTACACTATAAAGTTATAGTCATTGAGCCCTACACCTTCGATTTCGTAACTATGCGCTCCTCTAAATACAGTCACTTCACCAATCTCAAAAGCATTTGATATAGAGTTTCTATTGTTAGATAAGTATATGTAAAACCCAGGCAAAGCTGAGGTAGTTACATAATCATCAGCTATGTCTAGAAATAGGCCTGTGTCTGTTTCTGATAGGGTAAATGTCCCTTCAAGATCATAGAATGTCGTTGTGACGATTGTTCCAGTTATTGATGCTGGCTCTTCTACTACTACCGTTTCTTCACCTACCGTTACTTCTATAGAATCTGTTATGGATCGGTCTGCAGTACTGACCGAGATGATAACTGTACCTGCACTATGAGCTGTCGCTAATCCGCTTTGAGTAATTGAAATTACTGCTGGATCAGAACTTTCCCATATGACTTCTATAGATTCTTGTTGTCCTACATTATTCAGGAATCTATTGTCAAATTGAAATTCTGTATCTATCCCCAAAGTGTCTATCGCATTGGTGATCGATATTTCTGGTTCTACAAAATCATCAATAAAATCATCTTCAATACAGCCAGTAAAGAGAGCAAATAGAAGTGTGCTAAAAAGAATAAAATTTTTCATGTTTATAAAGTTTATAAAAAATACAGCACCCTTCATGCGCTGTATTTTTTTCTAGAATTATATATGTAAGACAACAATCGTATGTGATAAAAGTTGACTGCTTTGCGGGGGATTATTAATCTACAATAGTGTAGGGAGAGTATTAAGCTGTTGCTCCTTCTAATTTAGGTGCAGCTGGGAAGTCAATTTCAAAATCAATTAGATTATGAACTAGATTGCTTATCGTTTTTTCTCCTATGGCCATTGCTACATCAATTAGATTGGCTTCATTAAATCCTGCTGCTAAGAATGCGTCTCTTTGTTGTTCGTTTACTTTTCCTTTGCTAGAGACGGTATCAAGTGTGAATTTTGCTAAGGCATTTAATCTATTGTCAAACGGCGCTTCGCCTTGTCTAACTTTAAGGATTTCGTCAGAAGAGAACCCATTAAGTCCTGCAATAACAGTGTGTGCAGACTGGCAGTAATAGCAGCCATTGTATTCACTTACGACAAGATTAACAACTTCTTTTTCTTTTTTAGAAAGTGTGCTTTTTCTATTTGAAAATTCAAGATAGTCACCTAGTGCATTTTCGCTCTTTGCATAGTAAGCGTATAGATTAGGTACAAAACCTAAACCCTTTTCTAGTTGATCAAATATCTTTTGATTTTTTTCTGAAACTTCTGCTTTTGTAGGAATTTTAAACTTAGACATCTTTATATTTTTTTTCGTTGATAAACTATTCACGATACAAAGGTGCAGTATAAAGTGTCTCGCATATTCATCTAGATTTCCCTAGAGATATTCAATAGTTCCCTTGCCTATTATCAATAGGGCATAGGGAGTTGGCAATTCTTCCTTTAGCTAGATTGAGGCTCTAAAATCAGAGGGAGATGTGCCCTCGTTTTTCTTGAAGAACCTACTGAAAGATTGGATATCCTGGAACCCTATATCATAACCAATTTCAGAAATAGGTATTTCTGTGTAGCGTAGTTTTCTTCGAGCTTCGAGCATTATCCGGTTTTGTATCACTTTGAGTGGTGACTTAGAGTTGGACTTGCCAAAGAGATTGGATAAGGTCTTTGGAGATTTATTGAGCATCTGCGCATACTCAGATACAGTGTGAGCGGTTTTGAAGTGTTGTTCTACCAGAAAGTTGAATTCTCTAATTAAGTCCGTCTCTTGAACTGGCATCGTGTCTAGATTCTCTGAGGACTTATAGATTCTTGTACATAAGATTAGAAGTCTCTTAAGTAGCATTTGTAGCATTTCTTGTTGTAGATCATCACGAGACTCCATTTCTAATTGGACCATCTGTGTTAGGCTGCATATACTCTTAAGATCTTGTTCGTTAGGCTTCAATATTGGGAGGCTTTTTGACCCAAAAAATAGGATCCCCTTGCAACCTACTTCACTATCTTGATTGAGAATACAATAGAATGGGGAGTTGAACCTTAGGATTTTTGTCTTCCCAAGTTTATTCAATTCTACTTTGTGTAGGCTAGTAAGGCAGAGAATCTCATCCTTGTTGAAAGTACTCGGAACACTGTCAATAGTAAGTTTATTACCATCTTCTTGAAACCAGACAACAGATAGTTGGCCATCAATAGGCTTATCAAGGCCACTTGTATTCTTCATGTCAGCCTCCAAAATCTCAAAATACTCATCGGTACTTCCTACGTATTTCATATATCTATCAGTATCTACTATATTCTTAAGTGGCCTTAAATATATGGGGTTGTAGGATAATTTGGATTCAGTTAAATGTCTCGGTAGCGTCTGTTGATGACTCTTTAAGACTTTGATATTACTTCAATTTGGTATTCGAAGGCGTTATTTATCCAATAGTGTCCATTATTACAATAGGATATATATTTATTTTTAGACTATAATGATATTCCAACTTAATACATTAGAGGCTTGAAGCATTCAGATCCCTATATTAATGCACTTTTGACCAACGATCAACGCGGTGTAAAGGAGATTTACGATACTTATCTACCTAGGTTGGAAGCCATTTTGGGCAAAATGGGTTGCTCGAAAGATGAAGCGTGGGAGGTCTTCCAGGAAAGTCTCATAGTCATACTCAATAAGGCACAAAAGCCTGATTTTCAGCTAAGTAGCTCGTTTTACACCTTCCTCGTCAGCATCGCTAAGTTCAAATGGTTTAATGAATCGAAAAAAAAGCATAAGAAAAACGTAACCATTGATGCGATAGGCACATTAAGTGATACAGACGACATAATGGAGTCATTATTGAAATTGGAACGATTTCAGTTGTACCAACAGAAGCTGAAGGAGCTAGATCCAATATGTCAGAAGCTATTCGAGCTATTCTTTGATAAGGTTTCACTAAGAGATATAGCAGTAGAACTGGGGCTAAATACTGAAAATGCTGCAAAGCAGAAGAAGTACAAATGCCAGAAAAAATTGATAGAAAAAATTAAAAAGGACGTTATTTTCAAACAGTTGTTATGAACCTCAACGAGAATAATAAATACGAAATTCTAGATAATTACCTCTCAGGAGGTATGTCGGCAGAGGATTTAGACAAATTCAGAGCTTTCCTGCAAAGTGATGCTGATCTGGCAATGGATCACCAAATAGTAGCTGAAATGAAAGAAGCTAAGGAGTTCGCACCGCTCGAATCGGACCTTAGAGCTACGCTAGCCTCAATAAAAAGTGATACTTCTGCGACAATCGAAACTTCTCCTCAACTTACTGCAACGCATAATCCTACTTCTAAGACTTCAAGCACAAGATTCTTATATACAGCCATAGCTATGGCAGCTTCATTGCTACTATTAGTCGGTGTTTTTCTGCCCAATATGCTGGAGACAGGCGGTTCCTATGATCAATATGCGATGATAGAACCACTTGATTTGACAACAAAGGGTGCTGCCGTAAATGATCTGACACTAACTAAGAACTTACAGGAGGCTTATAATGCACAGGATTACAACCAAGCCCTTCCTCAAATAGAAGCCTACTTGGCGGTAGCTCCTAAGGATATGGACGTGTTACTAGCTAAAGGCATAACATTAATGGAGCTTAACAAATTCGAAGAAGCACACGCAGCATTTGACTATATCAAGTCTCTCAATCCAAGAGTGAAGAAATACCAATGGTTTGATGCACAATGTTTCCTTAAGCAGGATAAGATTGCAGAAGCTAAGTCTCTACTTAAGGATCTTGTCGCTACTAAAGCTTATAATCACAAGCAAGCTCAGGAGTTATTGGCTACATTTGAGTAAGCCAAACTTGTCTTCTTGAGATTTGCCCTACTGATAGCACTTTGTTTATTTTCTGAATTTCTCTCAGCACAGGAATCAGCTAGGGAGACCGTAGAGCAAGGGCTACTTCAGTACGAGTCGCTAGATCGAAATCCTCAACTGGTCCTACTCGAAGGTCTGCTCGAAAAGAGTACTAAGACCTTGACGTTCTCAGATACAACCCTCGCCAAGGTTTATAATGCTCTAGGTCAATGGCACCTTGATGGAAGGGATTATGCTGAAGCACTCGAATATTACGATGAGGCAGAAGCGATTCTTACTCAAGCTGATAAGCCTGCTCTTCTAGCACATGCATTGACTAATAAGTCCGATTGTCTTTTTCAACTTATCAGATTAAAGGAAGCAGAGAAGGCCATAAATAAGTCTATAGAGATCAATAAAGGCTTAGATAACGGCAAAGACTATAAAAACTACATACTTCTATCTAAGATATTTTATAGCCAAGGCAATTATAATCTACAAGTTAACTATGCTACTTATGCACTCAATCTTGCTGATACACCTCAGGAAAAATGTGAAGCTCATTATGAGATATTCAGAGGTAACATATGGTTAGATAATAAAGCTGCTTGTGACGAAAGTATCGATAAGCAATTGCAATTATCCAAAGCCTATGGTCTAGCTTACCATAGGGGAGCGGCTTACTTTTGTTTGGCTTGGCAGAAGGCAGAGGAGGCTAGATCTTCTAAGAAATTATACAATACTAAATTAAGAGCGCTCAGAAGTGACAAGTCACTGACTGCTGGTCAGGTGGACGAGCAGAAAACTAGACTGAATCGGAATCGTAACGATGAGCAGATTTCTTCAGAGGCGATCAAATATTACGATAAGGCTATTTCATTTTTTCTTAAAAGTGATCACGAAAAGCGACACGATAGAATCTCTTTTTGTTACTCAGGGATGGGTAATCAATATGAAAAGATACACCTTCCAGATTATTCTATTCAGTATGCCAAGCTGGCCGTTTCGGAAAGTAATAAGTTCTATGGTGCAGATTATAAACCCGGCACAGCCATCCACTATCACAATCTAGCCGTCAAGTATATTAGAAATAAAGACCTAGAGTCAGGAATACGCCAACTGCAGAATGCCATTAAGTGTAAGCTAGATAACCCAGAGTTTTCTGACGTAAGACAAGTTGTCCCTAAAGAGGATTTTTATGGCGTCTCTTTGAAATGGGATCTTTTGCAATCTATCAAGGACAAGGCGTTATGCTATGCACATCTCTACCTTAAACATAAGAATGTAGAAGATGCCGTCAACGCTGAGAAGCATATGAGCAATGCCCTAGAGCTTATAGATGTGATGCGGGCGGAATTATCTACTGACGATGCAAAGGTTTTCTGGAGACGCAAGACACGATCCTATTACAATGATATCATAGAAATAAGCAACTGGCTAGGAGATAACGAAAAAGTCCATAAGTATATGGAGAAGAGCCGATCCTTACTGTTACTAGATGAGCTAAATCATCAGGATGCTTTAGAGCTAATTCCTGCTGAGCTAGCAGAGAGAGAGAGCCAGTTAAGAAAGACCTTTTCATCTAATACAGAGAAAAAAGATCACTCTTCTTATAATGATTATACTAGTTTTCTAGATTCTCTAAAGGAAGCTTACCCTCACTATTACGAGTATAAGTTTCAGGTCGAGACACCAAGTATTAAAGATGTACAGAAGAATCTTGTTTCTGACTCTTCCCAGATTGTTCAGTATCATTTGACACGGGATTCACTATTTATTCATAGCATCACTAAGCAAGGGACAGAGCTATTTCATACACGTAGACCAAGAAAACTCAGAAGTCAGATCAAAAGAATGAATCTGCTTTTGGGGAATAAAGATAGCCTAGAGTACAAGGACAGCTACAACGAGTTTTTAGAATTATCCTCTAATCTCTATGGCGTCTTACTAGATAGTCTCAGTCACACTGCCAAGCAATTAATCATCCTTGGTGATGGTCCTCTTAACAATCTTTCCTTTGAGGCGCTTGTAAAAGGCCGTAAACAGAATGGTGAACCTACCTATCTTATAGAAGATCACATCATTTCTATTGCACCATCTCTTTCTGTCCTTATGAAGCTTAAGGATAAAAAAGACTTTAATAATTTGCTCCTAGTCAGTCCCGAGAGTTTTAAAGATATGAACTTGTCCACAATGGTTCAAAGTGCAGAAGAAATCGAAATGCTGTCTACAATATCAGACACCAAAACTCTTCGAGCTGAGGAGGCTACCTTCGGAAACTTTGTAGGCGCTAGCTCAGACTTTGACGTTATCCATTTCTCTTCTCATAGTGGACTTGATTCGCTTAATAATCCTTGGATAGCATTCAATGATGCAAAGGTGCCCCTCAAAGAGATATATAAATTAAATCTTGATGCCAGTCTAGTGACACTTAGTTCTTGTAAGAGTTCTGATGGAGAGAGCTTTGCCGGTGAGGGTCTCAATAGCTTAGCGAGGGCTTTTCTCTTTGTCGATGCCTCAGCAGTTATAGGATCCAACTGGGATCTCAATGAGTCTGCAGGATTAGAAGTCCTAGGTGATTTCTATAAAGGACTTAAGGGTGGAATGAGCAAGCCCGAAGCACTGAGGAATGCCAAGTTAAAATATATGCAAGCCAACCCCTATAAATCCCCTTATTATTGGGCACCACTCATTGTTATAGGAAATCCCGGGGCGCTAGAATCTGCTAACCAGCAGAGCCATTTTGGACTTATCTTATTGTTTGTAGGAGGATTCTTGATAATAGGCTTGTTGATCAAGAAATTTCTGTAGGCCTAGACTAGATGTTATTCTTCATCAAGGATTTGTAGTCGAGCATAATCCAACATTATGCGCTTATCTGGTGATTCCTTCAGAGCATCAAAACTAATAGTAGCGACACTGCGCTCATCGATACTCTTGACCAAGCCCTCTCCAAATTTCATATGTAAGATGCGCTGACCGACTTTGATATCTGATTTATTGCTGGGTTTAAAATCCTTGGGATCTACCGCCAATTTCTTCAACTTACTCGGTGTCATCTTTTTGAAGTTGCCCAGAATCTTAGGCTCAGCAAATGACTTCCTTCCACTTGTAATTGTCGCTTCTATATTGTCATCATTAATTTCTTCTAAGAATCGACTCGGATCATTGAAGCGCATATTGCCATACTGATACCGACTATTGGCGTAGGTGAGTGTCAGTATTTCTTCGGCTCGTGTGATGGCTACGTAAAAGAGTCGGCGCTCCTCATCCAACTGGTCTGGAGAGGAAAGAGACATATACGATGGGAATAGATTTTCTTCGCAACCCACCACAAAGACAGACTTGTATTCTAGTCCTTTGGCAGAGTGCACAGAAAGTAAAGTGACCGTATCTGGATTTTCTTCATCCTGATCAGCATCTGTCATCAGAGATATCGTCTGTAGAAAATTAGCTAAGGTTCTTTCTTGATTGTCTATATCTTCTCCATCATCAAGTACATCATCTTCAGTAAATTGCTGGATGCCATCAAGTAATGCATTGATGTTGTCCATCCTGTTATCAGCTTCTATAGAGTTTTCGGCTTTGAGTAATTCTGTAATGCCTGAGCGCTTGACGATGTAGACAGCCGCTTTGTAAGCATCTTCCTTTGCCGCTTTGTCTTGGCAAGCACGGATGATAGAGACGAAGTCAACAAGCTTTTTCTTAGCCGCACTGCTGAATTCTATTTGAGATAGGCATTGCCAGATCGATAATTCATTAGCATCGGCAACTTCAGTTATCTTATTGACAGTAGTCTGTCCGATACCTCTCTTTGGGTAATTAATTATTCTCTTAAGGGCTTCATCGTCCTTAGAGTTGACAGCCATCCTTAGATAGGCGATGACATCTTTGACCTCCTTCCTCTGGTAGAAAGAAAGCCCGCCATAGATTCTATAAGGAATATTGTATCGACGCAGATGCTCCTCAAATACTCTTGATTGGGCATTGGTCCTGTAGAGTATGGCGATCTGACTATTGCTGAGGCTGTATCGATTCTTTTGTTCTATGATGAGGTCAGCAACGCGTTTGCCTTCCTCATTATCTGTCATCGTCTTGATAAGTTTGATCTTGTTGCCATCTTCTCGTGAGGTCCATATTTTCTTCTGGATCTGTCGCTTATTGTAGCTGATGACTTCATTGGCTGCTTGGACGATATGACTTGTAGATCGATAATTTTGCTCTAACTTGAAAGTCTGTAGAGTAGGGAAGTCGTGTTCGAATTGTAAAATATTCTCGATTGTCGCTCCTCTAAATGAGTAGATGCTCTGTGCATCGTCACCTACTATGCATAAGTTTCTTGGACTGTCCTGATATATAGTGAAGAGCTTCAGTATTTCGTACTGCAAGAAATTGGTATCCTGAAACTCATCTACAAGGAGATACTTAAACTGTCGCTGGTATCTATCCCTTACACCTTCAGGATTGGTGTAGAGTAACTTGAAGGTCTGGAGCAGTAGATCATCAAAGTCCATTGCCCCTGCTCGCTTACATTTCTGCACATACATCTCGTAGATCTTATAGAGCATCGGCCTCCGATTCATCTTATCGTGCTCTAGAAATTCCTCATTGGCCGCATACATTTTCGGTGTTATAAGGTTGCTCTTGGAACTGGAAATGCGGGAGAGGACAGCACCTACATTGTATTCTTTTACATTGAGATTAAGTGACTTTAGTACACCTTTGATCAGACTCTTAGAGTCAGCCGTGTCGTATATGCTGAAGTCGTTGGGGTAGCCAATCTTGTGTGCTTCTCTTCTGAGTATACGAGCAAAGATCGAGTGAAATGTTCCTGCCCACACTTTATAGGCATCACTTCCTGCGACCTTTTCTATTCGCTCCTTCATTTCCCTAGCGGCCTTATTGGTAAAAGTTAGGGCTAGAATCTGATAGGGGGGCACACCCGACTTGAGGAGATGGGCTATCCTGAAGGTCAACACCCGCGTCTTGCCTGACCCCGGACCTGCTATAACCATCACTGGCCCATCGAGAGTCGTAACAGCCTGTCTTTGGATATCATTTAGTCCATCGAGATAGTTGGTGCTCAGTTCCATTTCCTGCATAGAGCGAAGGTCTAGTTTTTTTAATAAAATCGTGGTGATTCTGTATGGATTATAAGTTTAATATGTTATTTCTAGCTATCATTGGATTATATGGGAGTCATTTCACATTTCAAGGAGTACTTAGGATATCTCAAAAGCCCTAGCTACGAGTACAAAAGAGAGCAGCCCTTAGATCTAGTAGTTGTGACAAAGTTGTATTTTCTGGTGTTTGCTCTTGAGTTAATGATGTTTATACCTATATCATCCTTAGTTGGCCTAGAGAGTTTACCCCATGCTATGGAAGCCGTTATGGAGCAATATAGTGGCTGGCAAGTGTTTATGTTGGCAGTTATCATAGCTCCGATTGCAGAAGAGATTTTGTTTAGATTTCATTTACGCTATAGGCCTCTCATCTTTCTGTTTCTGATCATTTGTCTGACTGCTTTTAATTATTTGATTGTAGGAGAACCTATTGATATAGATTCCCACGCTGCTATGCATGACCCCACACTGGTTTTGGATTCATTGGCTAGGTACTTACCTTATTTGGGGCTTATGGCCATAATGTACTTGCTCTATTTTGTGATACCACAATTGAGGAAGTTGACTAATAGGCTGATCGTCAATGAATTTGCTTTTGTATTTTATTTGACGGCAGTGATTTTTGCTCTGGTACACATCTTCAACTTTGAGTTAGGTAATACACCGTGGTACCTGACGCCATTATTGGTCTTGCCACAGTTTGTATTGGCGCTATATCTAGGTTATGTCAGGGTTAGGAATAACATATTCTACAGTATCTATGTGCATATGCTCAATAATGCCATCCCTATGTGCTTGCTGTTTCTTGCTTCTCTCTCTGGTAATGTGCAATGATTGTCAGGATTCTATTAAGACGACTACTACTTATTTACTTTCTTTGCTTTTTTTAACCTATCGAGACAAGTAGATGATTAAGAAGATAGCTGATTTGGCGGGGAGACTTATAATAGGCCTGTTCTTTTTTTTTGAAGCAGTTGATTCCATCGTATACTTCAAAGATATGAAGCAAACGCTATCGGCTTATGGTATCGATTGGGCACAAGAGTTTCTGATTGTTGCTTCTATAATCTTATTGGTATTGGGTTCGGTAATGGTCATCATAGGCTACTACGCGAGTATCGGAGCTGCTATGTTGTTTGTCTATTGGTTTGTGTTTACACTTACTGTGTATCCATTTTGGATGGAAGATGTGGGCGACAAGACCTTATCCATTAAGTTTTTTAGTAGAAATATGGCGCTATGTGGAGGGCTCCTCATACTTATTGCCAATGGTGCCACAGGATGGTCTGTCAAGCGTATACTGCATACACTAAGACTACCCAAATGAAGCAGTACGATTGGTTACTCTTTGACTTGGACAATACACTGCTAGATTTTAATGCCAGTTCTCGAGTGGCCTTCTTTTCTATTTTCCCAGATTTATCAGATGCTGACTATATACAGTACAGAGCTTATAATCATGCTGTCTGGATAGCCTTTGAAAATGGACATATTTCTAAGGAGACCTTAAAGCTCAAAAGGTGGTCAGATTTCTTTGAAGCTACAGGGATGGAGGCTGATCCCCGTCAAGTAAATGACCAATATTTTGAGCACATAAAAATGAATCCTATATATATACAAGGGGCCTACCAGTTGATCCAAGATCTCATAGGTAAATACAGCCTTTGCATTATAACGAATGGCTTATCTGAAGTGCAAACATCTAGATTAGAACTTTCCGGCATCAATAGGCTGATTGAGCATATAGTTGTTTCTGATATGATTGGTGTAGCCAAGCCCGAAGAAGCTTTCTTTGATCATACCTTTGAGCTAATCGGGATGCCTATGCGGGAAGACGTATTAGTTATAGGTGATACTCTAACCTCAGATATACGGGGGGGTATCGATTATGGTGTAGATACGTGCTGGTATAATTATTATAAGGGTGCAAATGAAACCACTTACAGACCGACCTACGAAGTCAAGGATACTGAGGAATTATGGCGTCTACTGATAGGTTGAGTAAGTCTATGGATTCTCTTTTTTCTGCGATGATTTTTTTTCGCGTAGTTCGGCATACGCATCGTCTATATGACTCATATGGAGATGCTCACCGCAGAACTTACAATAGTCTGCATCGTTTTCGTGACCGCCCTTAAGACAAAAAGAACAGATTTGAGAAGAGAATTTTTCTTTGGCTTTTCTCTTTTTTCCTTTCGAAAATTCGGCAGTCACAATTCCAGTCGGTACAGCGATAACAGCATAAGCCAAGATCATCAGGAGTGAGGACAGAAATTGACCAAGAGGTGTATTAGGAGAGATATCACCATAACCTACTGTCGACAGCGTTACAACAGCCCAGTACACAGACTTGGGTATACTTGTAAATCCAGGGTGACCAATAGGACTGCTCTTTTCGATAAAGTAAATGACACTCCCGAATATGGTAACGATAACCACTATGAAGTACATAAAGACAAGGATCTTATCCCTAGACTCCTTAAGTGCTTTGATGATCACCTGCCCTTCGAATAGGAGATTTCCAAGATTGAATATCCTAAACACTCTTAGTAGTCTCAGTGCTCTTAATATCATTAAGCCTTGTGGTGTACCCACTATAAATAGACTGAGGTAAGAGGGGAGGATAGAAGCCAAATCAACTAGCCCAAAGAATGAGGTGATATACTTCTTAGGACTATGGACAGTATAGATTCTTAAAAAGTATTCTACTGTAAAGAATATAGTGAAGGCCCACTCTATAACTAGGAAGATCTTGACATACTTTGCAAAGGAGGGAACTGTCTCTAGCATCACAGCTATCACACTCCCTAGGATACAGACTAGAAGGACAATATCAAATAGTCTCCCAGTCTTGGTGTCTGCCTCGAAAATAATCTCATAGAGATGCTCTCTAAAAGGGCTGAATTGCTGCTGCTTTGCTGAACGTTCTGAAGCCATCTTGGCAGTAAAAGTCGTAAAAAAGAAAAAAGAAAACCATACATCTAAAAAGAGTCATGGGATAATAAGAGAAGATAATTCTTCTCGGCTTTTGGAATGACCTTCGGCTTGCTTGCCGATGTACGGTTTTCTTGCTTAGTAGTGTGTCTTTAATGACACGATATAGGGACTCAAGTTTGTTGCTTATTTGAAAGATATATCATTTATATCTACACGTTCCCTAGAGTATTCAAATGTACATAGGACAAACATATAATGAAATAACATAATTGGTATTTTACACATTATTATTTCATAAATATGTGTAATACAATTATGTATATATTATAAAATATTTTAATATGTTGTTGGTTTGTTGTGTCCTAACCTAGGACTGTCACATCGTTTTTGAGTTATGCGGACTAGTTACTACTGGACTTAGCGTATTTTCTCAATTAACAAGCTGGAGGTATACTAGATCTATATCTTTCTATCTATTTCTTTATTCAGTTGGTCCTCTAGCTTTGAGTTAAAGAACGCAGGGGCGCCTGTTTCATTTTTTGCAAAGTCTGGCCAAGTCCTATTGTCCCCTTCATACCTTATCTCTTCATAAGAGTCTGAAACGCTTGTATTGAAATTACTATCACTCAAGAAGCATTCTTCAGTGTTACGTCTGACATTTTTATAAGTCGTGCTTGAGGCTGTTACTGTAACCGTTGTCGTTATTTCAGCACCATATATCTTGTCGTATATCGGTTCGTAAGTGGTTACACCAGATGTGTCCGTAATAGCGTTTTGACCTACTTCGATTTCTTTATCGAGATTCTTTCGATTATCAGATTTCTTTTCTGAAAAGGAAACTGAATTTCTTCGGACAGAAATTTCACAATCGGCAATCCTGTCAGCTCCCCTCGGGAGTTGTTTTAAGAAGATATTGCCGCCCACTGAAGCGCCATCGTTAGCAATATAATACACTGTCCCTCTCTCGATACATTCTTGCATTAGGTCATCAAGGTCGTTATAGAAGGTACTTCCACCATTCTTAAGGCAATCTTGATAATAAGTGTAAGCTTGTCTAGCTAGCGCTGTACTTTCTGTATCTCTTGATTCTGTGAGCAATTCATCACCAGCAAGGTGATAATACTCTGCTATGCTAAAATCCAAGTCAGATTTCTGATCGCAAAGTTGATCATAAGCCTCCCGAGCACTGCCAGCGCTGACTTTATTAGCTGCTCCTATGACCTCTAAGGTTTTGAAGTAATTTGCTTGTACCTTTTTCCAATCCTTTACTTCTGACGAAGAGATAAGCTCTGCATTAACACTAAGGGTATGATCTACAGCTTGCTGGCTTGCTCTCTTTATGAGGTCTTTGTTTTCTTCTACTTTTTTTCCTTTGCTGATATTCTTAGAAGCGAGCTTGATGGATCTGGTATAATCTGCTTTTTCAAAGGCTTTCTGAGGCGTGCTGCAGGATACAAGTAATAGAGCAAAGAAGGTAGTGCTGAAGCCTAAAGTTGTTTTCATAAGGCAATAATGTTGATCCTTAATGAAAATAGAACTAATTCTGCTTTACAGTAGCTTAGCCGATTGGCTTAACATAGATTTATAAAATAGCCTTACAGAGTTAACATCTATCTACAAGAAACGAACGGCTGCCATTAGATTTTCTTATCGCGTAAATGCCAAATTGTTTTCTGCAGATAAGTCTTCTGCATAAGCATAACCCTCATAATCAAAACCCTTAAGGTCTTCCTTAGTCTTGATTTGATTTTTGCAGATATATCTAGACATATAACCTCTCGCCTTTTTAGCACTGAAAGAGATAAATTTCAACTTTCCATCCTTGTACTCTTTGAAAGTAATATCGACAGGCTTGTGATCTAGCTTGCTTGTATCTACTGCATCAAAGTATTCGTTGGAAGCAAGATTGACCAGTAGTGAACTACCTTGCTCTTTCATAGTTGCATTAATCTCCTTAGTAACGCGGTCTCTCCAGAATTCGTAGAGGTTGGGACCCTTTGGGTTGTGGAGGCGAGTGCCCATTTCTAATCTGTAGGGTTGCATTTTATCCATAGGTCTTAGCAAGCCATAAAGGCCAGATAGTATTCTCAGATGGTGTTGTGCATAAGTCATAGCTTTAGCATCAAGTGTATCGGCATCAAATCCTTGATAGACATCTCCTCTAAACATATATATTGCTGCCTTAGAGTTACTTTCAGTATAGCGGCTGCCAAATCTTTGGTATCTATTGTGATTGAGTAAAGCCAACTTATCGCTTATACGCATCAGATCTTTGATGTCTTTTTGAGTATGGTCTTTTAGTATCTTGACAAGCTCACTTGTATGCTTTCTGAACTTGGGGAGTTCTAAGCCAGGGTTGACTTCTGGGCCTTCTGCAAGTGTTTTGGCGGGAGATAGGAGGATGAGCATAGTATCTGTTTTAGTTATGCAATATCAACATCATATATGGAAATAGGATTTTGATATTATGATAATTTTCTATCCAAGTACAAAAAAAGCCCTCAGGGTATACCTGAAGGCTTTGATTTTCTTTTTTGCTGAGATGGTTACTTCCCTCCGCCTGGAGAAAGCATCGTCGGCTCCGTAGAAGGAACAGATTCTTCTTCATCTACTTTATTCACCTTACCTGTTACCTTGATAACGTGTTGAGGTGCATTGGCCGTTTCATTAGTGGTGAATTTCACAGTTTTAGTGAAAGGGCCTATTCTGTTTGTTGCGTATCTGATTTCTATCTCAGAAGTTTCACCTGGCATAATAGGCTCTTTTGGCCATACAGGTACTGTACATCCACAAGATCCCTTTGCATTTGTGATAACTAAAGGCTCATTACCTTTGTTTTCGAATTTCAAGATTCTTAATGGCTCACTATGTTGATCTATGGTTCCATAGTCCAATACAAGAGACTCAAATTCCAAGTATGGACCACCATCTTCAGGAGATCTCTCTTCTTGTGGTGCATCTGGATGTGCAATAGGAGTAGGCTTTACTTGAGAGTAAGCTAAACTTACAGTTAAGAAGCAAACAAACAAGAGTGATATTTTCTTAATCATCGTGTATTATAATTTTTCGTACTACAAAGGTAATACTATTAGCAGCAATAGTAAACTGTAAAATATTTAATGAGACGTTAATGAGACGCTAGGCCTTAAGATAACTTTAGGTATTTGGAGTCCTAGACTCATAAACACCTGAAATTGAACACTATAGAGAAGGATATAGTTCTATCTTTGTGACTCTTATTTTCTGATCTAAAAAGCCGCCCAATGTTGGATTTTCCTGAGATAGCACTTACTGATTCTGTTGTTGATTCAGACACTTCATTTGTAAGGAAAGTCTTACAAGATTTTTGGATAGCTTGTATTAGTAGAGAAGCCAGTTTGTTGGGTAGAAAAGAAGTCCTTACCGGCAAGGCAAAATTTGGTATTCTTGGTGATGGTAAAGAGCTACCACAGATAGCCTTAGCACACTTTTTTAAGAAAGGAGACTTCAGATCAGGATACTACAGAGATCAGACTTGGATGATGGCCTTAGGATTGTGCTCTATAGAGGCCTTTTTCGCTCAACTCTATGCAGATCCTAAGCAAGATCCGTTTAGTGGAGGTAGACAGATGAATAATCATTATGCAACACCCCTCATAGACAGCCAGGATAATTGGACAACTCATACAGATAAGTATAATGTCAGTTCGGATATTTCCTCTACCGGTGGACAGATGGCTAGAGCACTAGGCTTAGCAATGGCCTCCAAAAAATATAGAAGTCTGAAAAATATCGATCCCAAGCATAGATTTTCGGACAGAGGGAATGAGGTCGTATTTTGCTCTATAGGAGATGCAAGTACCTCTGAAGGCATATTTTGGGAGACCCTTAATGCAGCTGCGGTATCCAAAGTGCCACTTGCCGTCGTTGTCTGGGATGATGGTTATGGTATCTCTGTACCTAAGGAGTTACAGACGACTAAGGGCAGTATCTCAGAAGTATGTCGTGGGTTTGAAGTTGACGCAGAAGGTAATGGCATCGATATGTATGAAGCCAAAGCCTGGGATTATCCTTCTCTCGTTAATGTCTTTGATAAAGCCAGTGCCAAAACTAGAGCAGAACATAGGCCTTGCCTTATACACATACAAGAATGCACACAACCCCAAGGTCATTCAACCTCTGGATCACATGAGCGATATAAGAGCAAGGAACGCCTAGCGTGGGAAGTCAAATATGATTGCATCACTAAGATGGAAGAGTGGATACTCTCCAATGGCTTTACGACCCAGGAGGCGTTAACTAAAATGCGTGCAGATGCTAAAGCTTATGTCAAGCAAGGCAGTAAAAATGCTTGGACAAACTTTCAGTCGTCTATCAAAGGGGCCAGAAAGGAATTGGTCCAGTTATATAGAGCCGCAGCAGACAATGCTGTAAAAACGGAAGGATTAAGCGAACTAGAAAGCCCCTTGCCAATGACTGGTTCTGAAGTGTTGGACCTAGCAAGACGCTTACAGACTCAATTGAAGATCCAAGGGCAGCCTGTTGCCGCAGAGCTCACAGAGTTTGTCGATAAGCATAGAGAAAAGGGCGCTGACACCTATAACACTAAGTTGTATAGTGAATCTGATAAGTCAGCACTTAATGTACCTGCACAACCCGCGGAGTATTCTGAAGACAGTCAGCAGATGAATGGATATCAGGTCATCAATGCCTTTTTTGATCAAACTTTTGAACGGTATCCAGAGGCCATTGCTTTTGGAGAAGATGTAGGTCATATCGGAGATGTCAACCAAGGCTTTGCAGGCTTGCAAGAAAAATATGGCAAAGAGAGAGTCTTCGATACAGGCATCAGAGAATGGTCCATAATGGGGCAGGCCATAGGGTTGGCGATGAGAGGATTCAGACCGATAGCTGAGATTCAGTATCTGGATTATCTGATATATGGAATGCCTCCATTGAGTGATGACCTAGCCACACTCAGATATAGGTCTAACAATCAACAAATGGCGCCAGCGATCATAAGGACTAGAGGCCATAGGTTGGAAGGCATCTGGCACGCAGGCTCGCCACTTGGTATGATGATAAATAGTTTCAGAGGGCTATACATCTGTGTACCTAGAAATTTTGTCCAAGCTGCTGGTATGTATAATACACTATTGCAATCCACAGACCCAGCTATAGTTGTAGAAGTACTCAACGGCTACAGACTCAAAGAAACCAAACCAGATAACTTAGCAGACTTTACTATTCCGTTAGGTTCGCCAGAGGTGATGACTCAAGGAACTGACTTGACAATTGTAACTTATGGTGCTTGTGTACGCTATGCTCAAGAGGCCATCGATAGGCTGAGTAGTCTCTATTCTATAGAATTGATAGATGTGCAGACATTGATTCCATTTGATATGGAACATACCATCGTAGAGTCACTTAAGAAGACTAGCCGTGTCTTGTTCTTTGATGAAGATGTGCCCGGTGGGGCGACGGCTTATATGATGCAGCAGGTGCTAGAACTACAAGGAGGTTATTATCATTTGGATGCAGCTCCTCGAACTTTGACGGCTCAGGCGCATAGATGTGCTTTTGGTTCTGATGGAGATTATTTCTCAAAGCCACAAGTGCAAGATGTGGTAGATGTGATTATGGAGATGATGGAAGAATAAGCTTTTGCTTAATTGAGGATTTAGAACGGGTAATAGCAATCTGTCTATCAAGAATTTACACATTATAATTATTGTGCATACATTAGTGGTCAAGAAAACAAATTTTACGCTTGTCTAAGGTACTCGTCATCATACCCACATATAACGAAAAGGAGAACATCCAAGCCATTATCAAGGCGGTGCTCTCTCAAGACCACAACTATCATGTTCTGGTCGTAGATGACGGATCTCCAGATGGGACTGCGGCTATAATCAAAGATCTTCAAAATACGACTTACAAAGAGGAGCTACACCTCCTAGAGCGGGAGGGAAAGCTGGGCTTAGGTACGGCTTATATAGCTGGATTTAGATATGGCCTGGATCAGGAATATGACGTGTTGATGGAAATGGATGCGGACTTCAGCCACAATCCCAAAGATCTGCCGCGCTTGGTAGCCGCTCTATCTCAACCAGAAACGGGTATGGCAGTGGGCAGTCGCTATGTGAAGGGAGGTGGATTTAGAAACTGGGACAAATATCGACTGATGTTGTCTTACGGTGCCTCTATTTATACAAGGATTATTACGGGAATGCCTGTCAAGGACCCTACCGCTGGATTTGTAGCTTACAAGCGAGAGACACTCGAAAAGATGGACTTGGATAAGATTCAGTTTATCGGTTATGCCTTCCAGATCGAGATGAAGTATTACTGTCACAAGCTGGGCTACAAGATCCAAGAAGTGCCTATCACCTTTATAGACAGAGAACTCGGCGTCTCCAAGATGAATATGAGTATCGTACAAGAAGGAATCCTCGGTGTGCTCAAGATGCGTATGCGTCAATACACTTAGAGTTAATATGCTATCTCACCTTATCGGATTAAGGTCAATTGGGCAGAGGCGATATCTGGATTACCATTACTAAGACTACATTCTTCTATGAACTCTATTTCTGTTGATTCAAAAATATAGGGTAGGGAGTCGGTTTCCATCTGAATTCTAAATTCTTGATCAGGAACAGCCCACATCTCACCCGGTACAGAAAGGCCATCAGCTAAGGTTATATCAAGAGAGTATCTGATGATGCCAGGAGAAACGCAAACAACTTCGCAAGGGCATAGCTCATTAGATATTTCTTGGATTTCTATTTCCTCTCCTGCTGGCAGGCATAAAAGGTCACCTTCTTTTATAGTTATGGTTTCATCTAGCGTAAGGTCAGTACAATCTTGTGATTCATTGCTTGTAGAGCAAGCCGCTATAAAAAAGATGAAAGAGGGAAAAAGCAGTAAGTATTTCATTATGATTTTTTTACTTAGACGTTAAAAAAGGAACTGCAGTTGGTTGATCGTATATCTAGTTAAAAGTATTTCCTAGTACCTATTTCAGCACCCATACCAAATTCTTTAATCTCGCGACCTCCAGCGGTATAAGTAAAAGGGTTATATCGCGCTGTCATTTGTATAAATAAAGGTAACTCCTCAGCTAGATTCCATTCTGATCCTATGGATAGTACTGTTTGGACATTTATTAAGTCGGTATCAATCTGTACAACTTTCGCTCTAGATCTCTTCTTTGTAGTATTTACGGTGCTGCCTAAATAGATTTCTGTACTCAGGCCACCTTCTATAAACACGGCACATTTATCACTCATAAAGTGATAACGTACGAGTAAAGGTATTTCGGCTTTATACTGACGAACTTTAAATCTGTAGCCTTGAATATCGGTTTCCGCTATCTCCTGGTCTCTTTGTTCTTTGAAGGCTGTACTTGTTTCCGATGGCAAGGTGGGGAGGATAGAGCTGATGAAGGCTGGCATATTTAATCTAAGACCAGTTTTTATATAAGCGTTGGTCTGGAGAAACTTGGAGTAGTTGACGCCGAGTCTCAGATTGGTGTTTTTAGCTTGCCGCCTTTCTCTGTAGACAACAGCATCGGTAAAGGACTCTGAAGCCTGTCCTTCCTCTATATGTCTAGTGCCCATTTCTGTGCCTACAATAAATCCAAAGCTGCCTTTAGGTTTTTTGAAGCTATAGTACTGGGCAGAAAGCGTGGATACGCAGACCAATACTAAGGCCAATAATAGTAGTACTCTCATAAGTTGTTCTTTTAGATTATTCACTCACTCCATTCTAATCATATCAGGAGTGTACTTTCGAATACTTTGATAAATGAGGGTCTTGTTGCCTAGGTGTGAAATTTTTTATGGAATCCTCATTGAACGGATCCGTTGGCTTTTGTTTCACTTATATGTTATACCTGAGGCTATCTAGCCATAATGAGGGATGAATTACCCACTACTGAAACGATTTGCTAAAATCTCTCCCATTTTCTCCCACGACCCATTATATAATTAACAGTCTGAAGAAGTTGTAAATAGACATATTATAAAAATATGTAATACATTTATGTCTGATAAGCAAGGAGTAAGAAGTTGCAAATTGCATGCCAAGCATTATTGAAAGAATGGAGAAACAGCTGAGTTAAGCTTATATACCCTAGATGGCCTTTATGGATAGTGTGATCTACTTGCAAGTGTAAGTAAAATCAGGATACTGCTCAAATAGGGGCTTAGGTAGCGTACTTATTACATAAGTGACATATTATCAATGGTTTATATAAGTGAAATTAGTGCAATACATAAGTGATGCACTTACAGATATTTACGCTTTACAAAAAATTATATGTCATTTTGTAGAAAAAAATGGCAAAGAGTGGGAGAAAGTGGATATCGCTGTTACTTTTGAGGTGTTGGCCACCCACAATTGAATGATGAAATACCAGTTAACTGGAGAATACAAATTAAAGATGGATGCGAAAGGTCGCGTCAAGCTGCCAGCTAATTTGTTGAAACAGTTGCAGACATCTGGTAATTATGATTTTGTGGTCAACAGAGGATATGAGAAAAACTTAATTCTTCATCCTCAAGATGTATGGGACGAAAAGACGAATCGCTTAAACCATCTCGACATCAACATTGAAGCAAATAGGAGAGCAGTCCGATATTTTTATCGTGGAGCAACAGCGGTTACAGCCGATGCTTCAGATAGGATACTACTGCCAAAGTTTTTGATCCAATACGCAGGTATTGAAAAACAGATTGTTTTGCTCGCATTTTTAAATCAGGTAGAAATCTGGTCCGAGGATGCGTACCAAGAAATGATTGCTGAGGAGCCAGATAGTTTTGGTGAATTATCAGAGCAATTGTTTAGGGAGTCAAAGCCGAAAGACAGCCAATAGCCATGTCAGAATATCATGTGCCGGTGTTGCTTAAGGAATCTGTAGATGCATTGATTACGGATACTGACGGAGTGTATGTAGATGTCACCTTTGGTGGCGGAGGACATTCCCAAGAGATATTAAAACGACTCAGTCCCGAAGGGCGGCTGATAGTATTTGACCAGGATGGTGAAGCTAAAGGAAATGCCTTGGAGGATGAGCGGTTGATATTTGTGAAAGCAAATTTTCGCCACATCTACAGGTATTGGAGATGGTTGGATGTTCCTAAGGTGAGCGGAGTGCTTGCGGATTTAGGAGTTTCTTCTCATCAATTTGATGTCGATTATAGAGGCTTTTCTTATCGCTTTGAGGCGGATCTCGATATGCGAATGAATGAGAAAAGTGCACTCACGGCAGCACTAGTGCTTAACAATTATGAAGAGAAAGATCTAGTATCCGTATTTTCTGAATACGGAGAAGTTAGAAACTCTAAGAAGTTGGCCAGAGTGATTTGTGATGAGAGACGTCAACAAGGTGGTGTCAAAACTACTCAGGATCTTAATGTGATTCTAGATAGTGTTGTGATAGGAGAGCGGAGTAAATATTTTTCTCAGGTCTATCAAGCATTAAGAATAGAGGTCAATGATGAGATGGGAAGTCTTAGGGAAATGCTAGAAGGCGCACTGAGAATACTAGATACTCGATCTCGGTTAGTGATTATTAGTTATCACTCTCTGGAAGATAGATTGGCTAAGAGATTTATCAGGAGTGGAAGAGTAGATGGAGTAGCGCCTAAAGATGACTTTGGTAGATCTCTGGCAGAAATGAAAAATGTAGGAAAAATAATTCTTCCTAATGAGGAAGAGCAAAAAATAAACTCTAGATCTAGAAGTGCAAAGATGCGGATAGGAGAGAGAATCTAGATCATAACCCCTTAGAAATGAAACTGATTTTAAAGCATACTGGATTTATTTTACTGATGACGATACTGGGTGTGGTGTATATATTTAACACTCACTCTGCTGAAGGAAAATTAAGAAATATCGCTAAACTCAAACGAGAGGTAGCTGATTCTAAGTCTAAGTATCAAGAGGTAAAAAGTGATATAAACTATAGGTCGACTGAATCTCAGTTGGCGAAGAGACTTGAAAAGTCAGGTCTTAAGAAACTTGAAAAATCACCTATGGTCATAGCGACCAAGCAAAGCTGATCAGCTCGGCACAATGGAAAGAAAGAACGAATTACTCATACGGGTTTATCTGATTTTCTTCGGATTTGTACTGATGGCAGCATTGATTATCGGAAAGGTCTTCAAGACGGCTATTCTTGAAGGAGACCAGTGGCGTGCTAAGGGCGAAAGGACGATGAAGTGGATGAGTGTAGAAGGAGAGCGCGGTAACATATATGATGTTAACGGAAATCTTCTTGCGACATCGCTGCCTTATTTCGATGTCAAAGTTGATTTGCTAACAGCTACAGATAAGAACTTCAATGCAAATATTGAAGGTTTGTCTGCGCGATTGGCTGAGCACTTTGGAAAGTCCAAGCAAGAGTGGAAATCTACTTTGGTTAATAAGAGACGCGAGGGAAAGGCTGTGCTAAAGAGGAGGAAGAATGGAGAAGAAGTTTTTAGCAATGCCGGCTATTATCCACTGATGAACAAGCTCTCAAGAGATCAACTGGATTTGCTCAAAAGTTTTCCTCTCTTCAATTTAGGAAAATATAAAGGCGGCTTAATTGCTATAAGAAAAACGAGAAGGGAAAAGCCTTATCGCTCTCTAGCAAGCCGTACGATAGGGATAGAAAGAGAAGAGAATATGGTTGGCCTCGAAAGGACTTTTGATAAGTTTCTCAAGGGTGAAACAACTAAGAGATTAATGAGAAAGGTACCACCTAATGAGACGTGGTTACCAGTGATGGAAGCATCGGAAATGTTGCAAGAGAAGGGTTCCGATATCGTCACAACCATTGACATGAGTATTCAGGATATTGTTCACGAGGAACTACTTTCCACACTTGAATTAAATAATGCCAAAGGCGGTGTTGCTATAGTGATGGAAGTAGGGACGGGTTCGATTAAGGCTGTATCCAATTTGTCTAAGATGGGAGATGATCCTGTGTATCGAGAGTATCATAATGATGCGATAGGTACGGCTACTGAGCCCGGGTCTACATTTAAGTTGCTTACAGCGATGATGATGTTGGAAGAAGGTAAGGTGGATTTGGATACAGAAGTGCAGCTATTTGGCGGTAAAAAGAAGTTTTACAGTTCAAATATGTATGATTCAAATCGTCACGGAATTACAACAGCTACCTTCAAAGAAGCATTTGCAATTTCTTCTAATGTGGGAATGGGTTACACAGCCTATCAGCATTATGGAAATAAGTCAGAGGGATGGATGAATTTTTATAAATCGCTAAGGGACTTAGGTGTGATGGAGCAGACGGGAATAGAGATTTACGGAGAGAAAAAGCCTTTTATTAAGCATCCACGTAAAGTGTATGCGAAGGCGGAAAAAAATTGGTCAGGAACAACGGTTCCTTGGATGGCCCACGGTTATGAATTGACGATGACACCATTGCAGATCCTGAATTATTATAATACCATCGCCAATGATGGAAAGATGATGAGGCCCCACTTAGTGAGTGAGATAGTGCATATGGATGGAAGTAGAACGATGTATGGCCCGCAGGTAATGAGAGAACAAATAGTGAGCGCATCCACAGTGATGAAAACTCAAGAATTATTAAAGGCTGTCGCCGAAAGCGGAACAGCGAAAGGATTGAAAGTTGATGGTTTGACCTTCGCAGGGAAAACTGGAACCACGAAATTAGAATATTGGAAAGCCAAAGAGAAGTATGACTACAATGCCTCTTTTGCAGGCTACTTCCCTGAGAAGAATCCTAAGTATTCTATGATTGTAGTTGTCTACGAACCAGAAGGTGTTGATTACTACGGAGGTAAAGTGGCTGGTCCTGTTTTTCAGAATGTAATGAAGAGATTGTCCACATCTACAAAGGTAGTAGCAGAATCTTCTGAGGATACACCTAAAATACGATATGCACACTCTGGATTTAAGAGTGATTATAAGAAGGTCTTAGATTATATCGGATTGGATTATGAAGAGAGCGGTAAAGGGAAGTGGGTAGAAATGAAATCGAAGAATGGAGAGATGCAATTGGTATCTAAGGATGTAGATAGAAAGTTGGTGCCAGATGTGCGGGGAGAAGGACTTAGAGATGCTATGTATATCTTAGAGAATATGGGATTCAAAGTGGAGGCAGAAGGATACGGAAAGGTTGTGAAGCAATCAGTTGCACCCGGTACGGCCATCAAAGGAAGGGAAATTAAAATTTATTTAAGCTAAATAAAGTTTATCAAACGTGATAAATGATTTTTATTGAAAAAACTGGAAAAAATACTAGAGTCTATTAGGTTTTTAAATGAGGTTGAAAATATCTCATCTGAAATCAATGGAGTCCATATTGATTCGAGGACTTGCAGTGCAGGTAGTTTATTTATTGCTTACAAGGGTACTACGCTTGATAGTCATAACTACATCTCCTCCGCAGTAAGTAACGGTGCTTCTCACATTATTATTGATGACGACAGTTATCTAGATAAGGAAGATGCCCACTATATTCTGGTTGATAATTCTCAACATATCATCAGTACTGTAGCTTCAAATTATTATGGACATCCATCTAGAGAGATGACTGTTATCGGTGTCACAGGAACAAATGGGAAAACTACAACTGCAAACTTACTTTATAAGCTGCTTTTTCGACTAGGACACAAATGCGGACTGATCTCTACAATAGAAGTGCTGTACAATGACGAGGTTATTCCTTCTCAATTAACGACACCTGATGCGATAAGTCTTCAGAGACTTTTTAGACAGATGTTGGATGCTGGAGTGACTTATGTATGTATGGAAGTGAGTTCCCATGCTATAGATCAAGGTCGTGTAGACGGAGTTGATTTTGATCATGCGATATTTACAAACCTAACACATGACCATTTAGATTACCATAAAGATTTTATGGCATATCTGACAGCAAAAAAACTTCTTTTTGATAGACTTTCTAAAGTAAAAACTGCACTAGTGAATAGGGATGATCACAACGGTCTCGTGATGGTCCAAAATTCAAAAGCTAAAGTTTTTACTTATGCACTAAAGCGACCTGCTTCTTATAAGGGCAAGATATTGTCTAATGATTTATCTGGCTTACAGATGACTATAAATCAGAAAGAAGTATTCCTTAGGATGGTTGGTGGTTTTAATGCATACAACGCCTTGGCGGTGTATGGTACAGGGGTCATCCTTGGTATCGATGAGCAAGAGATATTGACTTGCTTAAGTACCTTGACTACTGCAGATGGAAGATTGGATATGGTCTCAAAGCCAAATGTTCCTTATAAAGCAGTTGTTGATTATGCTCATACACCAGATGCGTTAGATAATGTCTTAGAGACTCTAGTTACAACAAAAGATAAACAAGTCAGACTAATTACCGTAGTCGGCTGCGGTGGAGACAGAGACAGGGCAAAGCGTCCTGTTATGGCTCGACTCGCAGCAGAAAAAAGTGATGTAGTGATATTGACTTCTGATAATCCACGAAGTGAAGAGCCTATGACCATCATAGAAGAAATGCTAAGTGGTGTTCCTCAAGATATTTTGAAAAAAGTATCTGTAGAACAAGATAGAAGTGACGCAATTAGAAAGGCCTGTGCTCTAGCTCTACCCGGTGATATTATATTAATTGCTGGTAAAGGCCATGAGAAATACCAAGAAATTAAAGGAGAGAAGTTTCCTTTTGACGATAAAAAGATTGTCTTAACTCATATGAGTTAGCGATCTGTAAGAATAGGTTCTATTATCATTCTCAGGTTGGTTTTAACAGTTGCAGTGGGGTTAACGCATAAAAAAAGTTTTATGTACCCACTGTACACTGTTTTTTAGGAAAAGAATGATACCCCACCATCCCAAAACGATTTTGTACTAAAGAAATAGACGAACGTAACTAAGTGTAGTAATGGCTGCGCTTAGGCAATCATAAAGCAATTGTTATATCATTTATTTGAATATCTACAAGTCAATTATGATCTCCCGGGAGCTGGACTTTTTAAGTTCGTTTCGTTTAGGGCGGCAATGGCAATACTGATGTCCTTAGGGATTTCACTTGTCTTTGGTGATCGTATAATAAGTTCTTTGAGGAAATTGCAAGTTGGAGAAACTGTCCGGGACTTAGGTCTTGATGGCCAAAAAGAAAAAGAAGGTACGCCAACTATGGGCGGCTTAATGATTCTCATCTCTATTCTTATGCCTACAATATTATTTGCAAGATTAGATAATATTTATGTTTTGTTATTGGTGTTTGCAACCATATGGTTTGCTGCTATAGGCTTTCTTGACGATAGACTGAAGATCCTCCGTAAGAATAAAGACGGTCTCAGAGGGAAGTATAAGATTTTAGGGCAAGTTTTTATGGGGCTTATCGTAGCGCTCGCAATGTTGCTGCACCAAGATATAGTTGTTAGAGTTCCTGTCCAAGATGCACAGTCTATGGGCTGGGAAATTACCAAATATCTTGAAAGTGAATCAAACGAAAACGCTTTGGTGCATGCTAAGGCACCGATTACAAATGTTCCCTTTCTTAAGGATAATGAATTGGACTACTCGATTTTTGTTGGTAGGAATCTCAATTTACTTTGGTTGGCATTCATTCCTATAGTCATCTTTATTATAACAGCTGTATCGAATGCGGCTAACCTTACAGACGGATTAGATGGTTTGCTGACTGGAATTGCAGCTATAATAGGTGCGACACTTGCCGTGTTGGCTTGGGTGTCAGGTAATGCTATTGTAGCTGATTATTTAAATATCTTATTCATACCTAGCTCAGAAGAGATTGTAATATATGCTTCGTGTTTTATCGGAGCGACAATAGGATTTCTTTGGTATAACTCTTATCCAGCTAGTGTCTTTATGGGAGACACAGGTAGTTTGATGATAGGTGGTGTTATAGCTGTAATGGCTGTGATGCTCAGAAAAGAAATATTAATCCCAATACTATGTGGAATACTTCTGGTAGAAAGTCTATCAGTGATTATGCAGGTAACCTACTTTAAGTATACCAAGAAAAGGACCGGTACGGGACAACGTATATTTTTAATGTCTCCTCTTCATCATCATTACCAGAAGAAGGGGTGGCACGAAATGAAAATCGTTATTCGCTTCTGGATACTTGCAATTTTATTGGCAGTATTGACAATCATAACTCTTAAGTTGAGATAGATGCAGTCAGTAGTTGTCTTGGGCGGCGGAGAGAGTGGGGTAGGTGCGGCGTTGCTTGCAAAGAAAAAAAACTTGTCAGTATTTGTTTCCGATTATGGAAGTATATCTGATAACTATAAAGAAGAATTAAATAATAATAATATTCTCTTTGAAGAAAGGGGACATAGTTTTGAAAAATTAGTTTCTGCTGATGTAATCGTAAAGAGTCCTGGTATACCGAATAATTCTGAGATAATTAAGAAACTTCATAGTGAAGGTGTTTTGATTATTTCTGAAATAGAATTTGCTTCGAGATATTATGATGGTAAGGTTGTGGCAATAACAGGGAGTAATGGAAAGACAACGACGACTAGTCTGACTTATCATCTTCTCTGTGAGTCAAATTTTTCTGTGGGTCTTGGCGGTAATATCGGTCATGCGTTTTCGAGATTGCTTATTTCTGAAGTGTCCTATGATTGGGTTGTTTTAGAGATCAGTAGTTTCCAGTTAGATAACGTGAAATCCTTCTCTGCTGATTTAGGGATGATTCTCAATATAACGCCTGATCACCTGGATCGATACGATTACATTATGCAGGCTTATGCAGAGGCTAAATGGAAGTTGGCTAAAGCAATTAAGGCTGAAGGCACTCTATTCTTGAATTCTGATGATATATGGTCTCAGGATATGCTCAAAATAGATATGGTTTCTTGTGAGATTGTAAATGTTTCTTTCGAGGAGCCTTTGTTGAGTACTGAAGACGCAATTGATATAAAGAAGCACTTTCAGTTGAAGGGAGATCATAATTTGTTTAATGCAACTATGGCAGTTGGCGTGGCGCAAAGAGTTGGCCTTTCTACTATGGCAATTGAAAAGAGTTTGTCATCATTTAAAGGTATTCCACATAGGTTGGAATTCTTTGGTGTCGTAGCCGGAGTTGAGTTTGTCAATGATAGCAAAGCAACTAATGTTGAGGCAGTTAGTGTCGCATTAGGCGCAATGGATAAGCCAGTAGTCTGGATAGTAGGTGGAGTAGATAAAGGAAATGACTATTCCCTGTTAAGGGAGATTGTAAAGACAAAAGTTAAGGGTATTGTTTGCTTAACTAAAGATGATAGCAAGATACGAGATGCTTTCGGAAGTGATGACATCAAAATAGTATCTACACAAAACGTAATGGAAAGTGTAGGTCTTTCTATGGAGTTTGCAAGTAGTGGCGATGTAGTATTGTTATCTCCAGCTTGTGCAAGTTTTGATTTATTTGATAATTATATAGATAGAGGAGATCAGTTTAAAAAAGCTGTAAGAGAATTTGGAAAGAGTATTAAACATAGTACATAATTTAAAAGGCGATAAGACCATTTGGTTTATTGTTGCGATGTTGGGGTTATGCTCCATCTTATCGGTGTATAGTGCTATAGGTAGTATGGCCTATACGACACGTGGTGGAAATACTGAATATTTCTTATTGCAGCAGATGGTATTTATAACCCTAGGATTAGGATTCATGTATTTGGCATATAAGTTTAATTATATGTTCTATAGTAAGTTGGCTCCTATTCTTCTTGTTATTACTATTCCCCTTTTGATTTTTACTATTGGGTTCGGTGTTGAGATCAACTCAGCAAGGAGATGGTTAAACATTCCATTTATAGATAAAACTTTTCAGACTTCGGATCTAGCTCGATTAGCATTGATTGTTTATATCGCAAGAACTGTCTCACTTAAGCAAGATGTAATCAAAGATTTTAAATCTGCTTTCTTACCGATAATAATACCAATCGTGATGGTATGCCTATTGATCGCACCTGCTGATTTAAGTACAGCAGTATTACTATTTACTACTTGCGTGTTGATGATGATTATCGGTAGAGTTTCTTTGAAGTATATCGGAATTATGATCGCTATCGGGGTGGTTGGAATGGTGTTGTTGATGGCTATTGGATCAATTTTTCCAGAGGTAGTAAGAGTTGAAACTTGGATCTCAAGAATCAATGAATTTCTATACAACTCCGAAGGTGGGTGGCAAATCCAGCAAGCCAAAATTGCTATTGCAAATGGTGAATGGTTTGGCTTAGGTCCAGGCGGTAGTATGCAGAGGGATTATTTGCCTTACCCTTATGCAGATTTTATTTATGCGATTATCTGTGAAGAGTATGGATTGTTAGGTGCATTCACAATTGTGGCACTATATCTAGGATTATTGCATAGATGTACAGTGATAGTTACGAAGTGCTCTAAGACTTTTGGTGCCGTGTTGGCGATAGGATTGTGTCTCAATATTGTGATACAGGCTTTTGCTAATCTAGCTGTGTCCGTACATCTTGTACCTGTTACGGGCTTGACTTTGCCTATAATTAGTATGGGTGGTACCTCAGTAGTGTTTACGTGTATTTCATTAGGAATAATTTTAAGTGTAAGTCGATATGTGGAGGAGTACAGTACATATGAGATAATGCAAGAGGAAGCTCAAGTGGCAGCAGAGGAGTCAAAGGAAACTAAAAAGAGTCCTAAGAAGAAGTTGAAGTATGAAAATTATTATTAGTGGTGGTGGAACAGGCGGACACGTTTATCCAGCAATAGCCATTGCTAATGCACTAAAAGAAAAGGGAATAAAAGATATTCTCTTTGTAGGAGCAGAAGGAAAACTCGAAATGGAAAAAGTCCCTAAAGCGGGCTATAAAATTGAAGGTTTAGATATACAGGGATTTCATCGAACTCGTAAGTGGAGAAACATTCTTTTTCCATTTAGATTAATAAAGAGTCTGATGAAAGCTCGAAAGATCATTGACAAGTTTGGCCCCGATGTAGTTGTTGGAGTAGGTGGATATGCTAGCGGTCCTGTATTAAGGATGGCTCAGAGAAAAGGTATTTCCACTGTTATCCAAGAACAAAATTCTTATCCAGGCATAACAAATAAACTCTTAGCCAAAAAAGCTATTAAAATATTTGTGGCTTACGATAGGATGGAGAGATTTTTTGACCGAGCAAAGATGTTGGTTACTGGAAATCCAGTAAGAACAGATTTGTTGGATTTAAGTGGAGCTCGTGCTGAGTCCTATAATCACTTTGGTCTGGACTCTGCAAAGAAAACAGTGTTCTTAACTGGAGGAAGCCTTGGTGCAAAAGCTATAAATCAAGCTGTTGCCTTTCAGAAAGAGTTTATCTCTTATTTGGAGGATGTACAATTTCTTTGGCAAGTCGGTAAGATCTACTACGATGAGTATTCTAATGGTGAGTTAGCTCAGCTTGAGCACATTCACGTATTGCCTTTTGTAGATAGAATGGATTTAGCCTATGCTGCGGCAGATCTTGTCGTGTGTAGGGCAGGTGCTCTGACAATTTCAGAGTTGACACTTGTTGCTAAGCCGACCATACTCTTACCCTCACCTAATGTTGCTGAGGATCATCAGACTAAAAATGCTATGGCCTTAGTGGAATCTAATGCCGCTATTTTGATCAAAGATGAAAATGCAAACAAGGAAATGATTCCTCAAGCTCTAAGCTTATTAGGTGATGAGCTCCAGATGCAATTGTTAAGTGATAACATCAAGAAATTAGGGAAACCTGATGCTCGTGATGTCATAGCAGATACAATAATAAAAATTGGTCGTAATGAAGCTTAGGGATTGTAAGAGGATTTACTTTTTAGGAATAGGCGGCATAGGTATGAGTGCTTTAGCCAGATATTTTAATGATATAGGCGTAAAGGTACAAGGATATGATTTGGTCAATTCAGCCTTGACGCAACAGCTAGAGATTGAAGGCATTAGTATTAACTATACAGATGATATCAGTGAAATACCTGATGATATTGATCTAGTGGTGATGACGCCTGCAATTCCAGAAGACAACAATCAATTGAGTTACTTAAGAACCCAAAATATACCAGTAAAGAAGCGTGCTGAGGTATTGGGTATGCTTAGTAGAGAAAGAAAGACAATTGCTATTGCTGGGACGCATGGAAAGACAACAACGAGTTGTCTATTGGCGCATATGTTGACACAGGCTGGCTTAGGAGTCTCCGCTTTTTTAGGTGGTGTACTAGTAGAGGAAAAGACAAATTATATAAAAGGATCATCGGATATAGTTGTATTAGAAGCTGATGAGTATGATAGATCCTTCTTGCATCTTAGTCCGCAGATATTGGTCATCATTTCTATGGATGCTGATCACTTGGACATATATGGTGAAGTTGAGCAAATGTATCTTGCTTATAGACAATTGACAGAGAAGATACTTGAAGGTGGTACTTTGATTTTAGGTCCTAATGTATATGAGTTGATGAGTGCAGAGTGGATTTCTGATCTTAATGAAAAAGGTATTACAGTACGTAGAATACATATTGAATTTGACTACGAGTCAGTTGTAGTTAAGGATCACAGATTTCAGTTTGATTTTAAGACAAACTCACAGAAAAGTTTAGTGAGTGTAGATTCTAATCTGCCTGGATTACATAATGTTATTAATACGACTCTTGCGTTAGAGGTAGGTAATAATTTAGATGTAAGTCTGTCCGATTTGACAAAGCCGCTTACTTCTTTTAAGGGAATACAGAGAAGATTTGAGACGGTTTTTGATAAGCGTAGAATACTGGTGGATGATTATGCGCATCATCCTGAGGAAGTTAGTTATGCAGTGAAAACTATAAAGCAATTGTATCCTAATGATAAAGTTCTTGGCATATTCCAGCCGCACCTTTACAGTAGGACGAATGATTTTTATAGAGGATTTGCTTATGAGTTGAGCGGTTTAGATGGTGTTTTATTGATGCCTATATATCCAGCTAGAGAAAAGCCAATGGATGGTGTAGAGTCAGAATTGATTTATAATCTTATGACTATTGACGATAAAGAATTAGTCAACGAAGCATCTTTAATTGATGCAATAAAAATTAGAAGTGACTATAAGGTAATTATGACAATCGGGGCGGCAGACTTAGAAAAATATCATACAGACATTATTGAAGTAATAAATTAGAAATAAATAAATCTTGCGAAAGAAAAAAGGTAGTATAACCAGTGTTCATTTTGGAGTAAAGCTAGCAGTGGCCTTAGCTTTAATGGCATTCCTATCTTTTGCAATCATCGAAAGACAGGCTAGTCACTTGCAGCGGGTATCTATAAAGATAAAGACACGTGATGACAACAAGTATCTGATATCTAAAAAAGAGGTGCGACAATTACTAGCTGATGAATTGGGATTTGATCTATCTATTGCCAAGGTTAAGCAGATAGATCTATATAGGCTCGAAAAACGATTGGAGGCTGATGATAGAGTTAATCGAGCAGAGATTTTTATTGATAAGCGTAATAGGATGACTATCGGGATTATTCAGAACCTTCCCATAGTCCGTGTGCATGTGAATGGAGGAGATGATTACTATTTAGATGCTGATGGGAGTAAGGTCTCAAAAACTGAACAACTCCGTGTGCCTGTAGTAACTGGCGCTGTGGATAAGTACAGGCCTGACTTTAAAGATAGGAAGGAAAGTAATTTGAATTACGTGCTAACCTTGTCAAGAATGTTATATGAGGATGACTTTTTGAATGGGCTAGTAGGGCAAGTAGAAATTGATGAAAACGATGAGATTGTCTTAGTTCCAATTATGGGGCGAAAAAAAATAAATCTAGGGCCTCAAGAAGGCTTGGATGAAAAGATATACAAACTGAAGAAGTATTACGAAAAAGGTATAAAGAACATAGGAATTGACCGGTTTGATTTACTTGACTTACAATATGACGGCCAGATCGTCGGAAGTAGAACTGAATCCTAAAACTAAAAAGCTTAAGTCCTATTATGAAGGAGAACCAAACTCAAAAGAAATCAATAGCTGTGGCAGTCGACATAGGTACGACTAAGGTATGTGCTATCGCAGGCTATCGTAACGAGTACGACAAAGTAGAGGTACTTGGTGTCGGAGTCGTAAAGTCTGAAGGGGTAAACAGAGGCGTTGTCTCTAATATCAACAAGACTGTAAAAGCAATCGACGACGCTGTGAAAATCGCTGAGGCTAGCTCAGGGATTAAATTTGACAAAGTACATGTCGGTATTGCAGGTCAACATATTAAGAGTGTACACCATCATGGTATTCTAGTAAGGAATAATCCTGACAAAGAAATTGATAGAGCTGATATTGATAAGCTCATCGAGGATATGTATAAACTCGTCTTACCTCCAGGGGATAAGATATTACATGTATTCCCTCAAGAATTTTCTGTAGATGATGAGTCAAAGATAATTGACCCTATAGGAATGTCTGGTGTTAGATTGACCGCTAATTTTCATGTAATTACTGGACAGATAGGCGCTTCCCGTGACATAATTAAGTGTGTAGAAAAGGTAGGCCTTGAAGTTGCAGACATTACGCTAGAGCCTATCGCTTCCTCTAAGGCCGTTCTATGCCAAGAAGAGAAAGATGCTGGGGTAGTTCTTGTAGACATCGGCGGCGGTACTACAGATATTTCCATCTTCAAAGATGGCATTATCAGGCACACATCTGTTATCCCATTTGGTGGTAATGTCATAACCAACGATATCAAAGAGGGCTGTATGGTCATGAAAGACCAAGCAGAAAAACTCAAAGTCAAATTTGGTTCTGCCATGTCAGAAGAGGTAATGGATAATCGAATAATTACAATCCCGGGATTTAAAGGAAGAGACTATAAGGAAATATCTGAAAAGAACTTGGCTAAGATTATTGAGGCTCGTCTAGAGGAGATATTTGATTATGTTCTGTGGGAGATTAAGAGAAGTGGTTATGAAGGTACACTGATTGCAGGAGTAGTATTAACTGGGGGCGGTTCTTTACTTAAGAATATAGAATTGTTATCTGAATACTATACTGGAATGCCTACTAGAATAGGTCAACCTATCGAGCATTTGGCTCACGGATATACAAGTCAGATTGCTAGCCCAATATTTTCTACTTCAGTTGGTTTGCTCAGTATTGCAATAAATTACGCTGAAGCCGATTGTCAATTTCATGAGGAGTGCGATGTGTCTGACGAAGAAGAAAACGAAAGTATAGAGGATGGAATGATCCAAAAGATTTTTGCTAGAACAAAGGAGTTTTTCGGAGCGACTACAGATTCTGAATTTTAAATTAGTTAACACCATTAATATATAAATATGAACGATTTGTTTGAACCTATGAACTCATCAATAATAAAAGTAATTGGTGTAGGTGGTGGCGGAAGTAATGCCGTTGGATATATGTACAAGCAAGGTATAGTCGGTGTTGACTTTGCTGTTTGTAATACGGATAAGCAAGCACTTGAGGCTAGCCCTGTAAATAATCGTGTACAACTAGGTATCGCCTCCACAGAAGGTCTAGGTGCGGGATCTATTCCTGAAGTCGGCAGACAGTCTTGTATAGAGTCTATCGATGACATAAGAGAGTTTTTGCAAAACGACACTAAGATGTTGTTTATTACGGCAGGTATGGGTGGTGGAACTGGGACTGGTGCTGCGCCTATTATTGCTAAAGCAGCTAAAGAATTAGACATATTGACTGTTGCTATCGTTACAATGCCATTCAAGTTTGAAGGTACAAGACGTTCTGCGCAAGCAATTGATGGACTAGAAGAATTAAAAAAGAATGTAGATTCTCTTTTGGTCATTTCTAATGAGCGACTTAAGTCTATGTATACGGATCTTAGTATGAAAGCGGCTTTCGCTAAAGCTGATGATATACTCACTACAGCCGCAAAAGGTATCGCAGAGATTATTACTGTACCTGGTTATATAAATGTTGATTTCCGTGACGTGAATACTGTAATGAAGTGCAGTGGTGTGGCATTAATGGGTTACGCAGAGGCAGAAGGAGAAGATCGAGCTCTTACGGCTGTAAAGAATGCTATAGCTTCTCCACTTCTAGAAGATAATGATATACGTGGTGCTCAGCACATACTACTTAATATCAGTTCTGGAAGTAAGGAAATCACAATGGGTGAGATAAGTGATATTACAGAATATATTTCTGAAGAAGCGGGATATGGTACTGACCTTATCTGGGGTAACTGTGAAGATGAAAGCTTAGGTGATAAGCTTAGTGTGACGATTATAGCAACAGGTTTTGATAAGAAACCTGACTGTAAGCCAGAGAAGGTGGTTGTCAGTATAGATGATGAGTTTGCTGTATCTACAAACGAGGTTTTTGATCTGAAAGAGATAGCTGAAAGTCCAAATGCTAACGTTATAGAGTTTGATGACCTAGAACCAAGGGTAAGAACTGCAAATACTGAATCTATCAATACAATAAGAAGAGAAGAACCTTTACCGCCAGAAGGCCGAATTATAAGAAGGGTAGTTAGAAGGGTACGAGCAGATGGTAAACCCTTGTCTAAGCCACTTGATAGTCCAAGAGATATCGCTGAGTTGGAAGATGTTCCAGCGTATAAAAGGAAGAATATCACATTAAACGATAGTAAAGAACTTAAGGATACAGCACAGTCAAAACTAAGTATCAATCTAGATGCTGAAGGGCCTATCGTACAGAGAAATAATTCTTTTTTCCATAATAACGTGGACTAAAGATGATTGACGACCGGAGTGCTTTAGATGATAGAACCACGCTTGACATTTATCAAGCCATCAACTAAGGATTTCGTCTTTTTAAAGTCCTAGTTCTCAGAAGTGAGAATCTGGCAAATAATTCTTTTCTAACCCAATATTACTTTGGGTTTAAGAGATTGGTTTATTGATTGAGTTTATAGTCCCGCCTCTCCGGTGGGACTTTTTTATTGGACATATGATAAAAAATCGAAATATATTGCTTAATATAGATTTTGACTTAATCAAACCTGAGCGCAGAGAGAAATAGTGATGAAGGTGTTGAGATCTTTGATAATAGAACCAAACCGCTTGACCTAAGTGTCGAGCCTATGGATTAAGGATTTCGTCTTTTTAAGTCCGGATTTTCTAAAGTGAAAATCAGGTTTTAAACATTTTCAAATCCCGACACTCGTCGGGATCATAAGATTGGTTTATTGATTGAGTTGTCCCGTCTGGAGAGGCGGGACTTTTTTTTGCCCTCTACTTACAAGAATCTCAACTATTGATGTATCATTGATGTAATTAGGAAACTACTGCTCAGGCTAACAACTGATACCTTAGTTTCTATATCAATCAACCATTTGAAAATGAATAATAAGTATACCAAAGCTGTCATTGTCGTTACCTCGCTTTTCTTTATGTGGGGTTTTATTACCGTATTAGTGGATTCATTAATACCACGGTTAAAGGAAATTTTTGAATTAACTTTCTTTCAGGCTGGGCTAGTGCAGTTTGCTTTCTTTATTGCCTATGGGTTGATTTCAATTCCGGCAGGCTCACTATTGTCTAAGATTGGCTATAAAAAGGGTATGCTATTGGGCCTTGCTGCGATGGGTATAGGTTGCTTGTTATTTATACCTGCAGCATCGATGCGGATGTTTCCCCTCTTTATGTTGGGTTACTTTGTATTAGCTGGCGGAATCACAGTATTACAAGTAGCGGCTAACCCATATGTATCTGTGTTGGGTCCTGAAAAGACTGCTTCAAGTCGATTGATTTTGTCCCAAGCATTTAACTCATTAGGTACGGCTATAGCGCCAATAATAGGGGCTGTATACTTACTCAGTGACAATATCAAAACAAGTACCGAGATTAAGGCACTGGCAGAAGGGGATAAGTTAGCCTACTTTAGTGCAGAAGCTGCTGCGGTCAAGACACCTTTTGTTGTCCTAGCAGGTAGCTTGCTGTTGCTAGCAATGCTGATTGCTATATTTAAACTTCCTCAGATATTAGGTGAAAAGAATATAGAGGGTGGATATGCCAAGGCCAGGACAAACCAGAAGCTGATGATGGGTGCCTTAGGTATTTTTGTTTATGTCGGTGCAGAGGTATCGATAGGTAGCTATTTGGTCAATTACTTCTTGGATATGAATCTGGCTGAAAGCATTAAGTCTAGCACCTCTATGAGCAGTCTTTCTTCGACATTGCTAAAGCAAGACTTAAGTGCCGTAGATAGTAAAGGTATCGTAGCTGCTTTTGTTACATTTTATTGGACAGGTGCTATGGTAGGTAGGTTTATCGGCTCATTGCTCACAAGAGTAATTGCTCCAGGTAAGGTATTGGCATTTTTTGGACTAGGTGCAATCTTAATGATTTGTCTGTCTATGACTACTACTGGATTTGTTTCTATGTGGAGTATTCTAGCGGTAGGTTTATTTAACTCTATAATGTTTCCTACAATATTCACTATAGCGATAGAAGATCTAGGTGAGCTCAAGCCACAAGGGTCTGGAATCTTATGTACGGCCATAGCGGGCGGTGCTTTTATTCCTCCTATGTATGGTTTCCTTACAGACAATGTCGGATTTAAAATGGCCTTTGTCTTAGTGATACTTTGTTATGCATACATACTGTATTATGGATGGAAACATCGAAACCCTCAATACAATACAGCAACTTAACGGACGATAAGATCGGATATAATATCTAGAGTGGGAACGTACTCTTGATTGGTATTGTCGGCAATAGACTGCGCTAGTGAGATCATTTCTCTTGCTTTACTGTCTTGTCCATTTTTATAATAAAGAAGTGAGAGTACATCATAGCGCAGAAAAGTACCATCTTCTTTGATGCTTTTCTTTACGGAATAGATGAGATCGTCAAAATCTATTCTACGTCTATTAGAGCTAATGAGCAATCTGATAACAGAGGCAAACAATACATTTTCGTCTGCTGTTTCCGGATAGTCACGCAGTAATTTCATCGAGTAGGTGACAGAAGGGCCTCTACCCCAAAGGAGGTATTTGATTTTAACAAAGTTCTCCAGTTTGTCCACTCCTTCTATTCTGTGCTTTTTGAACCACTTACGGACAGGTTTATATTCGAACTTGGCTCGACCACGCTTATCTGTGTCTATAGAATTAATAAATATGTTGAAGGCAAGGTTTTCCTTAATTGTGGTGCTATCAAATATTTCGAAAAACTTAAAATGATATTTACTTAGAAACTTTAAGTACTTCTTATCGAGGTAGAAGTACTCTTTAATTAGGTACATACTTTCTGGATCTCTCCAATCTGTTCCTTTCTTATCTAGGTACATCTTGGCTAAGTTTTTGGCTTCGTAATCATCTCTATAGTACTCTACAGAATCGATTAATGAGAGGATGTTACTCCTATTGGCAGACAAAGAAAGGGTATCTAAATTTTCCCTTAGGAATCGGCTGTTTGATCTTGTTTTTGATAGCGTTTTGAGAAAACTGTCTACGTCCTTATAACCTTTAGTTCTGACAATTACCTCACCCTGCCAATCCATAACTAAAAGAGTAGGGTAGGCGTGAATATTATATCTTTCAGTAAACTGTTTTTTGCGAGCTCCATTGATGGCTACATTTTCATAATCAGCAGATAATTCGTGCTTTATAAGTGGATCGGTAAACGTCGAATCTATCATCCTTTTGCTTGGAATAGACCAATCTGTATAGACAAAGGCAAACACAAGTTTACCTCCAAACTTGGATGCCCGCATCGCTTTTCCAGCTGTTGTATGCGTAAATAGCTCAGGAACCAGCGCTTCGCTTTGAGCTTCGGCGCTGCCCATTCCTAATGTGAATAGTAGTATGAAGAATATTGTTTTCAATTGACTGAGAGTTCAGCCTAAAATAGAATATAACCCTTTAAAAAAGAAATCCCCTGAAGGGGGATCTCACGCGTAATTATAACAGATTAAGTTGTCTAAAGGGTTTAAACCCCTCGGCTAGTGTAATTCAAGATTATTAATAATCAATCTAAAAGTCTAGTTTTCAGCGAGTTATGATGTGAGTGTGTTGTATTTTAGTGTAAACGTGTCGGAGAAAACATCATTTACGGTCTTAATATAGATAGCTGCTTATTTTAGAGAATCCTTGAATTCTTTGATTCTCCTGCTTGCAATCGGAATTTCTTGCCCTCCCTCCATAACGGCTAAGCCTGTTCGACCTTCCTTGACTTGCACGATTTTATGGGTATTAACCATATGTGATCGATGGCATCTCTTAATCCAATCAGGCAATAGTTGTTCTAGTTGATTAAGTGAAAAATCACTTACAATCTTCTCCTCTGACCTGTAGATTATACTCAAATTTCCATATGCTTCTATATGAATAATATCTTTGTGACGTATTACCCAGATGGTTTTTCCTTGATTGACTATAAGTGCTTCTGTTTCTTTGTCTTTCTCTGACTCTATTTTCTGAGCAGCTCTTATAACTACTTTTTTGAGTTCATCTAAATCTATGGGCTTTAGTAGATACCCAAAAGCTCCATAGTTTATTGCTTTCATAGCAAATTCTTCATATCCTGTAGCAAAGCAAATCATATAGGCATCATTATCCAATTTGTCTAACAACTCAAAGCCATTCATGTCTGGCATTTCTATATCTAAAAATATTAGATCTGGATTTATTTTATTGATCTCAAACAGTGCTTCACTTGCTGACCCTGACATTGTAATTTCTTCTACTTCAGGGCAATAGGCTTTTAGTAAGGTATGCATTAGTTCCCTGCTATTTTTTTCATCATCAATTATTAGTGTCTTCATTATTTGATTTTGATAATTTAATTGTTGCACGCGTGCCCGTCGCCGAATTGGCATTCATTCCCTCTATAGTAAAAGAGGATAAAGCTTTAGCGTTTTTGTTAATTATATTAATCCTTTCTCGAATTATCTTAAGTGCCGACGGACCTTCTCTTTTAGGAATATTGGTAGGGTCATAGCCTGATCCATTATCCTCTATAATGAGTGTGATGTAATTATTGTCCTCGTCTATCTGAATCAATAATTGACCGTCAAGCTGATTTTCTATACCGTGCTTAATGCTGTTTTCTAATAAAGGTTGAAGTAGTAGGGGAGGTATTTTTAAGTTTAAAATTCCATCATGCGCGATGTTGATATTATAGGTAAATTTATTTTCAAATCTCATCTGCTCTAGCTCTAAGTAGTTTTCTAAGAAGTTAAGTTCTGTCTCTATAGTTATGTATTCTAATCCACTGAGTTTAAGGCTACTTCTCATGAGCTTTCCAAATCGTGATAAAAGATAGTTGGCCATTTCAGGGTCACCTTTAAAGATGTAGTTTTGGATAGAGTTAAGCGTATTATATATAAAATGAGGATTCATTTGATTTCTGAGGGCATTGAGCTCTGCCGCTTTGGTTTGAAGCTTAGCATTTTGTAGTTCCACTTCTTGTTGAGCTCTTTTTAGTAATGTCTTTTCGCGAGCCTTATATAGAAAATATGCTAATAGTAAAAATAGAAGAAGTACAATGAGTTTAAACCCAATAGTTTGAGAGTAATGTCTTTGTATGCAAAATTGTAGTTTAATTGGAGTGCTAGTGAAGTCGCCATTGCTGTCACAGGCCTGAACAGAAAATAAGTAGTCCCCTGCGGTAAGGTCAATAAATTGTGCTTCTCTATTGTCCGTATAGTTTATCAAAGAATCTTTTCCGTCTTTTGTAAAAATAGTTTTATAAAATGATCTATCAATAGGTTTGCTATATGAGATCCCAGTGTAATGAATGTCTATATTGTTCTTGTCATATTTAAAATTTAAATTTTGCCTTAAATTGACATCGATATTGTTCACCTTGAGTTTATCATAATATATAGAAGCCTGTTTTGGAAGAAGGTCTAGTTCGTCATATTTGAAGTAAAAAATTCCTGATTTCGTAGTGACCCAGATCTCTTCATTCCAAAAAGCTATATCTAAAATATAATTACTAGCGAGTCCATTAGATTTATTAATTGTTGATATAGAATTGAGTATTAGACTATCTTCGTTTATTGTGTAGTTAATTCTATCAAGCCCTTTTGTACTGCCAATCCACAATATGCTATCGTTCTCTACCTTGATAATATTTATTGTGTTGGATGAAAGTCCTTGTTCCGTATTTATTTCTTGAGGACTTGTTTCGTTGTCACTTTTATATATTAGACCAAACCCTAGGGTGCTCATTAAAAGTCCAGAGCTATAGTTGTTTTCTAAAGAAATTATGTTATTAATTTTTCTTTGATATATAGTGTTTGATTTTTCTAAATCTTCAATAAAGTGGGGGTCAGTAAATTTCTTTAGGCCTTTGGATGTCCCTAGATAAATTACATTGTTTTTAGTCTTATACATAGATTCTATGCTGTAATCTATATTTTGTATAGATCTCGTTTTTGGTTTGTTCAAGTCTACACTTACCAAAGAACTGAGTGTAGGGCAATACCATTTGTTGTTGCCTATGTATACACTTTCCCTAAATACAGCGTAGGTCCCATTTGTATTTGTTATTGCAGATGGGGTATATTCAAACAAATCTCTGTCTTTTTGATAACTCAATTTTCCTAGGTTACAGAAATATAGATCATCATCAATGGATTTGCTCCAGCTATAAAATAATCGAGCTACATTATATTTTTCAAAAGCGGGTTCAAGTTCTTCATTTAGTACTATCAAACCCTCTTCATTTTTTGCTGTTATTACTAGGTGATTATTCCATACTCTTAGGTTGACAGGATCGAAATTTTCTTGAGTTAGCTTATGGTTTTTGATAGCAAGTGAAGGAATGAAATAGACACCATTATCTTGTGTGCTTACCCAGTAATTATTCTGAGGACCTTTTAGAAATTTAGTGATGAAATTTCCTGATAGTATGGACTTAGATTTATTGTCTTTTTCTAATTCGATTATCTTAAGCCCGTTATTGGTGCAGAGATATAGATTATTATTGTCACAATTTACTTCCACAGTGTAAGTCTCATTGAGTTGATTATAGAGAGTTGAATTTGCTCCTAAGACTTTTGTTACAGAGAATAGTCCAGTTTTTTGCGCCATATCTCTACCGACATAGCTTATTGTGTCATTAAGTTCATATGGGAAGAAAGTAAAATAGTTTTGATCTAGACCTATTCCATATTTTTCTGAATGTAAGACTGTAGTATCTTGTTCTAATGGCTTGAATGAGCTGAGATCTATGTAGCTTATTGTGTTTTGAGAAATGTCGTATTCATAGATGTTAACATTGCAATCATCTCTAAATATTGTAGTGCCTACAAGCGTGTAAGGTATAAGGAGATATTTGTCATCAGATAGTTGTATAATCTGTTCTATCCAGTTGGTATAGTTTATCTTTTTTAGTTCTTCATTAATGCCAGCAGGCTTTATAGTTTCACCATCATAATAGGATAGTGTCCCATTATAAGCAGTAAACCATAGCCATCCTTTGTTGTCTTTTACAATTTCAAAGTTTGTATTATCTGTCAAACCATCTTCTATTCCATAGTTAGTAAAGGTGTAGCCATCATAAACTGATACTCCTCGATCACTAGTAAACCACATTCTACCAAGATTATCTGATTCAATATCATATATCTCGTTGGTTGGCATACCATCATCTATTCCAAATATCCTTTGAGGTATTACTTGGGACTGTCCATTGATGGTTATTAAGAATAGTATTGAGCTTATTATATATTGTCTTACTTTCAGAATTATGGCCTTTATTTGTTGATCGATAATGATACTAAGGTAATTTTATACAAATTTGCATATAATTTAAGGCCCTGTAGTTCAACTGGATAGAATATCAGATTTCGGCTCTGAGGGTTGGGGGTTCGAATCCTCCCAGGGTCACAAGGTAGCTCCTGTAAGTCATTGATTTACAGGAGTTTGCATTTCGCCCGAATAGAAATAGTGATTTATGAAATCGTACTATTAGTGAAGGACTAACTTGTATGATGTAAGATGACAATTTTCAATAATGGATGCAATCTAGTAAGGCTTAGATTATTCATGGTCATTGTTTCGATTAGTCAGTTATTTTCCAATCTCGCTAGTGGTTGCTAAAGCTATGATTTTGAGTTTCTTGCATATTTGACTGAAGTTTAGAGTTTTGTTTTGAAGTTGTTTACTTATGGTTGAGGTTTGTATGCATTGCACTATATAGATCGATCTTACGAGGATTATAATTAAGTATCGTAAAAGGAGTTGAGATAAGATGATAATTTGTATCTTATGTTATATGAATAGATGTTACCTATAATTATATTGTTTTAGTTTACAGTTTAATATTTGGATAGTTGGTTTTTTAATGCCTAGTTATAAGTTAATATGACAAAATTTTAGTGATCCATATAATTATAAGTGCTGCAATTTTTTAATCTACAAGAAATAGTAAGAATGATAAATACGGTAATTCAATTCATCTCTGTTAGTGATCAATGTCTCCCTAACTTCTACGTAAAAAGTTTGTGTAGAACTAAAGCAGATATTTCGAAGGTCCAACCAATGTCAATTGGTCTTGATATATATGACGATATGAAAGAAACAGCAATGAAGTATGTATTAATATTACCATTATTGCTTATATCTGTGTACGGATATTCTCAAAATCATGCTAGCTGTTACATAGAAAATTATATGACCCAAGATGTTTCCGACTTTCAGATGGAGACTAATAAACTTGAATATAGATCAGGTCACAATGATGTTATAAATGTCAGAACTGTCTTTCATATCTTATATGGAAGTCAAGCAGAAAATATTGAAAATGATAGTATCCACACTATTGTAGATAATGTTAATAATATTTTTTGTGGTATAGTGGATACATTATCAATACATGAGAGATTTAGACACCTCATAAATGACACAGGGATTAGGATCTGCCTCGCAACTGAGGACGAAGATGGTAATCCTACAGAGGGAATAACAAGAACTGAAGTTGATATGGCATTTGACATAAATGATCCACTTGAATCTCTCAAGTCTGATGATCTAGGAGGGAAAACCCCTTGGGACACAACTAAGTATTTTAATATTTGGTTAATGCCTACCACTAGTACGCTTTTCACTAGTAATTACGGAATTCCACTTACAGGCTATTTACCCCTAGATACTTTTGTTGACCCTATAAGTATACCAGGTGTAGCACTGGATATTGCTGTCTTTACAGGTGGAAATTTAGGTGCGGCTAGCACTGGACAAGGTATATTGGCTCATGAAATTGGACATGGATTAGGGCTACTCCATACTTTTGGCACAGGCGCCTCAGGAGTTGATATTTGTAGCATTGATGATTTTGCTGAAGATACACCAGTGTGTAGGGTTTCATTTTTTTGTGATGGTGTTGAGGATAATACTTGTATTGAAATGGAGGATGATGAAATTGATATGTCTTCAAATTCTATGAATGTAGGCTGTATGATATTTTTTACTCCTGATCAGACAAGTTTTATGCGTGAGAATTTAATGAAGACACCTGAACTCCATTCTACAGACTGTGATGATCTGTCCTCAACTAATAGCATATATAGTAAAACAGAACGACTTATATTTCCAAATCCAAATCGAGGTGAATTTGAGGTATTATTAGATCATCAAGCTAGTAAGATTAAATTATATGATATAACGGGTAGACAGGTACCAATAATAACTTCAATCAGTGAAACAGGTATTAAAATTGAGCTAGTTGATAAAAGTGTTGATGGCCTTTATTTGCTTTCTATTGATGGAATATCTTATAAAGTTATTTTGGGAAGTATTTAGTTCTTGATCTTACTCTGTCTTAGCGAGCTTCCTTTTTAACTCTGCTATCTCCTGTTTTGGTGACTTTCCTTTCAAACCGAGTAGTTTTTGATCTAAGTTACCATATTTCTTTATCCACTTACGAATACCGGAAGGTGAAACATCATACATCTTAGCTGCTTGGTTGGCCGAGAGCTGGCCATTTTCAACTTGATCCACAATGGCTACCTTGAATGCGTATGAATAGCCCTGATAAGTAGGCTTTTTAGTGCTTAGTGTAATGGTCTTTTTACCTTTCATTTGACTAGTTTTAGTTATAAAACTGTCAACCTATTTCAGGACGGGACATCTTTGTCACTTGCATGTAACGTGAATGATATCGAGAGTCTGACCAAAGGGAAGATTCTCTGATATCTATTGTTCTCGATAGTTTTTAATCTATTTGTGTTGATAGCAATATCCACCATCTTTTACTTTTCTTTTACAATATCCACCAGTTTTGGTTTTTGCTCCACAAGTTGTGCTGACAATTTTGGAACTCCTTGAATAACTATTATTTGAACTACTATTCTGTTTTGTGTGCTGATAGCAATATCCGTTAGCAAGTCTTGTTTTATGCTTGCATCGTGTGCCTTTTTGAGTGTAACCTTTGCACCTTACAGAAGTAGAAGTTCCAACTGCCTTATTTGATGAATT